>DATGAX010000378.1:0-2788 GCA_035312965.1 Acidimicrobiales bacterium | reverse complement strand
GACGATCTTCTGCTCCTTGTCGGGCATCTGGTCGATCGCCCGGGAGAGCCCCGACCGGGCCGGGCCCAGTTGGGCCCGCTGGGACAGCTCTGTGCCCCCGTCGACCGCTTCCAGCCGGAAGCGCCAGACGGCGGTGGGATTGTCCGGGTCCTCGACTGCCCACGAGAACACCCGTTGGGGCTCGTACTCGACGATGTACGAGGTGGTGGACCATTCACCGAGCGCCTCGTGCTTGGAATGGCCGACGAACCGCGCCCGCACACACGGACCCGTCACGCCATCGAGCCACTCCACACTCTGAAGTTCAGTGCTGGTGCGCGGCATCAGCTCGATGTCCGACACCAGTGCCCACACTCGCGCCGGCGGAGCATCGATCCAGGTCCGGACCTCGACGGTGGGCTTGTCGGCGTACCGCGCGCCCGTCCACTCCATCAGCTGGTCCTCCCAGTCATGTCGCCAGTACTCCCGACCGTAGTGCGGCGGTGCTACGCCGCTCGGGCCGGGGCCGGCTCCCACACGGCGACGATGTCGGTCACCGGGACGAAGACGTCCATGAGCCCGTCGAAGAGCCACACCATGCGGCTCTGACCCCGGGGGGCTGAGACGAGCTGGCAGTCGTCGAGGCGGCCGCCGTCGCGCAGGGCCACGGAGACCTGGCTCCCTTCCAGTTGGCGCATTGCTTCCTTGGACATCCGGGGCCTCCTGGCTCGAATGCTGATGAGGCGAATGTACGGAAAGGACGGTCCGGCGGGATCCGTAGGTCCTACCGGTTCGGCTACGTAGCCGAACCGGCCGCTCCACGCCGGGCGTCAACCGGCCCCGGCCCGCGCGGCGTAGCCCCGCCCCGCCCGCTAGCTTCCCGACTCGGGCTCACACCGGTGAGCAGGGCTCCCTGCGCCTATCATCTCCCCTGAGGGGGTTGAGGTGGCCGAGCGCACGAGACTCGTTGGCCGGGACGCCGACCTGGCCACGCTGAGCGCGGAGGTCGAGCGGAGCGCGGCCGGCGAGTTCCGCTGCGTCCTGCTGTCGGGCGACCCCGGCCTCGGCAAGACGCGCCTGGCCGAGGAGGTGCTCGCCCGCTCGGCGGACAGGGCCACCACGCTGGTCAGCCGGGCCCGCCCGCTCAGCGCCGCGGCGTCGTTCGGGCTGTGGGCCGAGGCGCTGGAGCAGCATCTCCGCGAGCTGCCGCTGGAGGACGTCACCCAGCTCTGCGGCGGTCTTCTCGACGACCTGGCCGGCCTGCTGCGCACCGTGGCGCTGGTCCGCACGGCCATCCCCGACCGGGAGGCGCCCCGGATCCGGCTGCTGGAGAGCCTGGCCACGCTGCTGGCCAACGTCGCCCGACACCGGCCGGTGGTGCTGCTGCTCGACGACGTCCACCAGGCCGACGCCTCGTCGTGGGACGTCCTCGACTACCTCGCCCAACACTTCGGGCGCATCCCCGTCACCGTCGTGGCCACCGCCCGGCCCGGAGAGCTGGCCGACCAGCCGCTGGCCCTCCGGGTGCTCCTCGACCTCGACCAGCAGGGGGTGCTGCGCCGTCTCGACCTGAGGCCGCTCACCGAGCCGGCGCTGCAGGAGCTGGCCGAGGAGATCCTCGGGGCCGGCGTCGGCAAGGACGTCGTCGACTGGGTCGTCGAGCGGTCCCGGGGGAACCCGCTCTTCGCCGCCGGCCTCCTGCGGGCCCTCCACGACGAGGGCGGCGTCCCCCGGCCGGGTCTGCGGGTCCTGCCCGAGGACCTCTGCGACCGGGTCCGGGCACGGGTCGGTCTCCTCGACGCCGACGAGCAGCGGGTGCTGGAGGTGCTGGCGGTGGCCGACGGGCGGGTGGAGCTCGGGGAGCTCGTCCGTTTCAGCGGGCGGGAACTCGACGACCTCGTCCCCGTCCTGCGCCGGCTCACCCACCGCACCCGGCTGGTCCTCGAGGATCAGCGGGGCAACACCGTCACCTACGAGGTCGCCCACCCCCTGATCGCCGAGACGATCTACGACGACCTCGGCGGCGCCGCCCGCTTCTTCCTCCACCGCCAGGTCGGACGGGCGCTGCTCGTCGCCGGCCGCCTCGGCGAAGCGGCGCTGCACTTCGCCCGCTCCGCCGACCGGGGCGACAACGAGGCGATCGAGGTCCTGCTCGAGGCGCTCCAGCAGGCCGAGGAGCGCGGCGGCTACCGGGAGGCGCTGAAGATCCTGGGCGCGCTGGTTGAGATCCTCCCGTCCGGTGACCGCCGCTGGCTGGCGGTGTCGGAGGCGCTGGGGCAGGCCGAGTGGGTCGACGACCACCGGGCCGACGCCGACACCCGCTCGGCGGTGTCAGCCCTGCGAGAGATCGACGCCCTGATGGACGACCGCACCGAGCCCTTACCGCGGGCGGTGGTGAAGAGCCGGCTGACGAGCTTCCTGTCGTGGGGCACGCTGGAGCTGGAAGAAGCGGCGGCGGCCGCCCAGGCGGCCATCGACCTCTACGCCGCCGCCGACCGGCCGCAGGAAGCCCGCATGGCCGCCCTGGAGCTGGCTTACGCCCGCGGCCTGGCCGGCGATCTGCCCGCCCTCGAGGCGGGCTCCCGACAGGTCCTGGCCGATGCCGAGTCGGCCGGGGACGAGCGCTGCGCGCTGCAGGCCCTCGGCGTGCTCGGCACCGCGACGTTCTACCAGGGCGGCTTCACCGAGGCGGAAGGGGCGCTGCGCCGCAGCATCGCCATGGCCCGGTCGGCCGGCAAGCCGTACCGGGTCGTGTGGGGGCTGATGTCGCTGGGTTGGAGCCTGGGCTTCGAAGGCCGCCTCGACGAAG
>DATGAX010000377.1:0-2293 GCA_035312965.1 Acidimicrobiales bacterium | reverse complement strand
CCGACGCCGTCGGCAAGACGCCCGGCGCCTGCCGCCAGATCGCCAGCCGGGCCCGGCGCAGCCTGCGCCAAGCCCAGCTGCGCTCCCGGCCCGGCGACCGCCAGCTCGTCGACGAAGTCCTCGTCGCCCTGGCCCTAGGAGACATGGAAACGGTGCTGGCCCGCCTGGCCCCCGACGTCGTCTGTGTCACCGACGGGGGCGCCAACCGCTACGCGGCCCGCCGCCCCGTTGTCGGGCCGGCCCGGGTGGCCCGGTTCCTCACCAACCTCACCCACAAGTACATCGACGAGATGACCGCCGAGAACGCCACCGTCAACGGCGAGCCAGGGATCATCGCCCGGCTCAAAGGCGAGATCGACTTCGTCGCCGCCTTCGAAGTCGACGCCGGCCTGGTCCGCACCGTGCGCATCATCCGCAACCCCGACAAGCTGCGGCTCGTCACCAGCCCCCCAGCACTGCAGTGACTGGGGCTGTCGCCACCCGTCGGCCCCGGGGACTGATCCGGTGGTGGCTGCGCAGCCCCCTGGCGCTCTACCGGCTGCACATCGGGCGCTTCGCCCTAGGCGAGCTGCTCCTCTACCTGTACGGCAAGCCGCATGTCCGCGTCGCCCACCGGGGCCGGCGCAGCGGCCAGGTGCGCGAGGTCGTGCTCGAGGTGCTGGATACCGACAAGGAGACGGGCGAGATCCCGGTGGCGGCCATGTGGGGCCCCGACTCGGACTGGTACCAGAACCTGCGCGCCGCCGAGGCCGTCGAGGTCGAGATCCGCGGGCGGCGGTTCGCTCCCCTCCAGCGCTTCCTGGAGCCGGTCGAGGCGCAAGGGGTGCTCGACCGCTACCGCCGCCGCCACCCCGTCTGGTCGCGGATGGGCGGTCTCCTCATCCGCCGGCCC
The DNA here is from genome assembly GCA_035312965.1 of Acidimicrobiales bacterium. GTDB lineage: Bacteria > Actinomycetota > Acidimicrobiia > Acidimicrobiales > Palsa-688 > JAKCDU01. Next base: position 1,401 of record DATGAX010000377.1, on the reverse strand, counting down.
ATGAATGCCGAGGCCATGCCGATGGTCGGCTTCCGGCCGGCGACTCGGGCGACCAGCCGATGACCCGCGCGCCTGCCGCGACCGCCCCCCTCCGGGCGCAGCCACCAGCCGCGGCCGGACGCGCCGCCCAACGCCGCTTGGAGGCGGCGTCGGCCCTGTTCACCCTGGCCGTCATCATCCACAATTCAGACCACCTGCGGCGGGGAACCGACAAGCTCACCCCGGCCGTGTTCTGGGTCGGTATGGCCGGCATCCTGGTCGAGGTCGGCATCGTGCTGGCCATCTACTCCCGCCACCGCCTCGCTCCCGCCGCCGCCGCGATAGGTGGCCTCGGCCTGGCCGCCGGTTATGTCCAGGTCCACGTCCTCCCCCGCAACTCCTTCCTCAGCGACTCGTTCACCAGCTCCACCCACGTCAGTGCCCTCTCCTGGTTCGCCGCCAGCTTCGAGATCGCCGCCGCTCTGGAGCTGGCCGCCGCCGGCTTCGCCGCCGTGGCCGCCCGCGGCGGATGGTCCAACCGGGGCCGAAGTGCCCCGGCCCGGCCCCGCCGCCTCCTGCATCCGGTTCCGCTGGTGATGGCGGCCAGCCAGTCCGCCGGGCTCGCCCTCGCGCTGGTGCAGGCTTACGCATGACCCGTCCCGAGGCGACGTCCTCGCCGCCGGGCGACCGGCTGGCCCAAGCCTGGGAGCGCCGCGACGTGGAAGCCCTGGTCACACTGATGTCACCGGAGGTGAAGCTGCACTCCCCGCTGCTTAGGACCAGCTTCCGGGGCCGCCAAGCCGTGCGGGACCTCTACTCGGTCCTCTTCGACGTGCTCGGCCCCGTCCGCTTCATAGAGGACTTTCATGCCGATGGGCGGCGGATGTTCGTCTGGGAGGCTCGCACCCGCCGTGGTGTCATCGAAGGGACCGACCTGGTCCGCTTCGGCGCCGACGGCCTCATCAAAGAGGTTCGGGTGTTCATAAGGCCACTAGCCGGCATCGGTGCCTTCGCCCGCCTTACCGGGGAGCCCCTCGCCTCCCGGCGCAGCCGGGCCCGCGGCGCCATCGCCCGGGTGCTGACCGCACCGCTAGGGCCGTTATTTTCCGCACTGGACCGGGTCGCTCCCAGGCTCGTACCCATGGGCTCTCACGCTGCTAGCCACCAACAAGATCCGCCGATTGCCAGGAGGAACGGCGCCCAACATGGTTGAGATGAACCACGGTCCAAACTCATCCGGTCATCCCATGGCCGGCGAAGACGTACCCATTGCCTGCTCGCTGAGCGCTACGGCGGCCGCGGGCCAGGTCGCCGCCTGGGCGCAACTGGCGGGCTCATGCCTCGAAGTCGCACCCGACGGCCCGGGCCGGTTCCGGGCACGCTTCCCGGCCGTGGTGGAGGCCGACCTGCGAGCCGTCGCCG
>DATGAX010000376.1:0-12868 GCA_035312965.1 Acidimicrobiales bacterium | reverse complement strand
CAGCCCGAAGCTCATGATGAGCGCCCCGTAGACCAGGAACTCCACGTTCCAGATGGCGCCGGCCCACAGCCAGAACAGGCCGGCCGGGCTCATGGGCCGCTCCTCGTCGGGTACCAGACCGATGCCCCGGTGCTCGACCTTGAAGGCGGCGTACTCCTCGACGGCCCCGGTCTGGTCGATCGTCTCCCTCAAGATCACACATCCTTTCCGGCCATGACGGACGGCTCCATGATCGCCCACGGCCGGCACCTGGTCGCGCATCTTCCCGACGGGTGGATAACCGGGCGCCGGAATCGTTAGCGTGACCCGTGACCCTCGTACTGAAGCCAGGTACGTCTTGGTGGGAGACCTACGCGCGGTGCGTGTCGGTCGCCCCCGAGGCGTTCGACTCCGACCGGTTGCGGAACCTCACCCGGGGGGAGTGGCGCCGGGCCGGGATCCCCGGCGACCACGTCAACCCGGTGGACGGCTCACCCATCCCCGGGCCGCCCCGCCTCGACTACGAGGAGGCGGCGGAGGCGGTCAGGTTCGCCTGCACGGAGCACGCCAAGTGGACCGAGGTGGACCTCGACGAGCGGCGGGCCCGTGTCACGGCGGCGGTCGACGCCATGACAGAGAACCGCGACCTGCTGGCCCTCCTCCTGGTTTGGGAGATCGGCAAGCCGTGGCGCCTGGCCTGCGCCGACGTGGACCGCTGCCTGGACGGCGTCCGCTGGTACGTCGGCGAGATCGAGCGCCAGATCAGCGCGGGCTCGGCCGAGGCCCGCCGCCCGCTCCCCGGGCCGGTCTCGAACATCGCCAGCTGGAACTACCCGATGAGCGTGCAGGTGCACGCCGAGCTGGTCCAGCTTCTCGCCGGCAACGCGGTAGTGGCCAAGACACCCAGCCAGGGCGGCTTCCACACTCTCACCCTGGCCCACGCGCTGATGAAGCGGGCCGACCTCCCCGTCACGCTGGTGTCGGGCGTGGGCGCCCACCTGGGCGAGGTCCTCATCCGCTCCGAGGGCATCGGGGCTCTGGCTTTCGTAGGCGGCCGGGCCAATGGCCGCAAGGCGGCGGTCTCGTTGGCCGACACGGGGCGGCGGCACATGCTGGAGCAGGAAGGGCTCAATACCTGGGGCATCTGGGACTTCTCCCAGTGGCACATGCTGGCCCAGCACCTGCGCAAGGGCTTCGAATACGCCAAGCAGCGCTGCACCGCCTACCCCCGCTACGTCGTCCAGCGCCGGCTCTTCCCGGCCTTCTTGGAGACCTACCTGCCGGTGGTGCGGTCGGTGCGCTTCGGCCACCCCCTCGCCGTGGCCAGCCCGGAGGAACCCCTCCCGAACCTGGACTTCGGACCGGTGATCCACTCCACCAAGGCGGCCGACCTGGCTCAGCAGTTCGACGAGGCCCTGCGCGGCGGCGGCATCCCGCTGTACCGGGGCAACCTGGGGGACGGGGCGTTCCTCGACGGCCAGGACACCTCGGCCTACATCGCCCCGGCCTGCGTGCTGCAACCCCCGGCCAACTGGTCGCTGCACCATGCCGAGCCGTTCGGGCCGCTCGACTCCGTCGTGGTCGTCGACACCGAATCGGAGCTGCTGGCGGCCATGAACGCGTCCAACGGCTCGCTGGTCGGGTCCATCGCCACTGACGACCTCGACTTCGCGGCGCGTGTAGCGGAGCAGCTCCAGTCCTTCAAGGTCGGGGTCAACAAGCCCCGCAGCCGGGGCGACCGCGAAGAGGTGTTCGGCGGCCTCGGGCACTCGTGGAAGGGGGCCTTCGTCGGCGGGGACCTCCTGGTGCAGGCCGTCACCGTCGGCCCCGACGGCCAGGACGAGCGGCTGTACGGGAACTTCCCCGACTACTCGCTCCTGCCCGACCGGGGCTGAGCCGCTCCGCCGCTCAGCCGAACGGGGTCGGCGCCCCGCACTTGGGGCAGACGGGGCCGGCGATGGGCGTGCCACACAGACTGCAGCCGGCGGACGCCATACGGACCGGCCGGGGACGGGGGGCGGGCCGCCGCTCCTCCGGATCCGGTTCGGCGAGGCGCGCCGCCCGTGGCCGGGCCGGGGCCGGCACCGGCAGCTCGACGTCTTCGACCGACCGGGCGGGCCGTGGCGAGTGCAGCGGTGGGGCGGCCGGCACGACGGCCGGCACGACCGCGGGCACGACCGCCGGCGGGGATGGCACCGCGGGCACGACCGCCGGCGGGGATGGCACGGCGGCTTCCTGACGGTGCGCCTTGCGCCGGCTCGCCAGGCCGAGGTACGCCAAGAGCGCTCCGCCCACGACCACCAGCGCGATGACGACAACGACCATGACACTTTTCATCGGCCGGCCCGGGACCGCTTATGAAGCCCTCGTAGCGATCTGCTCGTTTCGGGCGATGCGGGTCTCGCGAGGCGGCGAAATTTGTCCTCTTCGAGAAACACCGGCCGGGCGTTACGATCGGCCGTGGACCTGGAGGCGGTGCGCCGCGAGGCCTTGGCTCTGCCGGAGTCGACCGAGGCTCCCCACTTCGACATGACGTCGTTCCGGGTGCGGGGGCGGATATTCGCCACTGCGCCGCCCGCCGGCGACCGGATCCACCTCTTCGTCGGCGAGGACGAGGTCAAGGCGTGCGTGGCGGCCGGGCCCGGCGTGTTCGACGAGCTGTGGTGGGGCCGACGCCTCAGCGGGGTGCGGGTCAATCTGGCCGATGCCGATCCCGGGCAGATCGGTGAATTGCTCCACGAAGCTTGGCGGCGCAAGGCGCCCAAGCGGCTGGTCGCCGCCTATGACGCGGCGCGAGCCGCCGGGCGTTGACCGCTCGGCACGCCGAAGGAGATCGGTGGACAACGGATTCCGGAACGAGCTAGTCTCGAAACTGCATCGTACCGTTATGGCATTGCGCCGCTCGCCCGGTCAAGGAGGGTTCGCCATCACCGTCTCCGCCTTATCGGATCGCCCCCCCGCCGGTCGACCCCTGGACTCGTCCCGCGACGAGGCCCTGCGCCGGGCCGCTCTCGAGTTGATCGGCGAGATCGGCTACGACCGGTTGACCATCGACGCGGTGGCGGCCCGGGCCCGGGCGGGCAAGGCCACCGTGTACCGGCGGTGGCCGGGCAAGGCGGAGCTGGTCGCCGACGCCTTCCTCGCCGACACGGCGCGGGGATTGGAGACCCCCGACACCGGCCGCCTCCGCACCGATCTGCTCGCCATGGCCGAGTACATGTGGCAGCCCCGGGGGGACGTGTGCCGGGTGGCGGTGATGGCCGGCATGATGTCGGCCCTGCTGGCCAACCCGGACCTGCGTCAGGCGTTCCAGTCGGCCGCCCGACCGCCGGCGTCCATCGTCTCCGTCCTCATCGCCCGGGCGGTGGAGCGGGGCGAGATACCCCCGCCCGACCATCTCGAGCTCCTCGGCATGGTGATGCCGAGCATGTGCATGTTCCGCTTCGTCCAGGACGGCACGCCGCCCGACCGAGCCTTCTTCGAGGCGGTCATCGACCGCATCGTCCTACCCGCCCTACATCCACGCACCGACGCAGAAGGGAAGCCCGATGTCCACCGACGCTGACACCACGCCGACCCCGGCCCCCCGTCGTCACCCGGCGCTGGCCCTGGTCGTGATCTCCTCGGCGCAGCTGATGGTCATCCTCGACGCCACCATCGTCAACGTGGCGCTGCCGACCATCCGCACCGCGCTTCACTTCTCCCCCTCCAACCTCGAGTGGGTCATCACCGCCTACTCGCTCACGTTCGGCGGGCTCCTCCTCTTCGGGGGGCGGACCGGGGACCTGTACGGGAAACGGCGCATGTTCATGATCGGGATCGCGGTGTTCGCCGGCGCCTCGCTGCTCGGCGGCTTCGCGACCAACGAGGCATGGCTGATCATCAGCCGGGGCCTTCAAGGGGTGGGTGGGGCCATCGCCTCGCCGACCGCGCTGTCGCTCATCGCCATCAACTTCGCCGAAGGACCCGAGCGCAACCGGGCCATGGGCGTGTACTCGGCCATGTCGGCCGCCGGTGGAGCCACGGGCCTGCTGCTCGGCGGACTCCTGACCAGCTACGTCTCCTGGCGCTGGGTCTTCTTCGTCAACGTTCCGATCGGCGCGCTCGGACTGTTCCTCGCCCCCCGGGCCCTCCTGGAGTCCACGCCCAACCCCGGCCGCCTCGACACACCCGGGGCGCTAACCGCCACCGGGGGGATGCTGAGCCTGGTGTACGGGCTGACCAACGCGTCGACCCACTCGTGGGGCGCACCCGGGACCCTGATCCCGCTGGTCGCGGCCGTGGTGCTGCTGGCCTCCTTCGTCATGATCGAACGGCGGGCGGCTGCCCCGCTGATGCCGTTGTCCATCTTCGGCAACCGCAACCGGTCCGGCGCCTACATGATGATGCTGCTGCTCGGGATGGCGGTGTTCTCGATGTTCTTCTTCCTGACGTTGTACCTGCAGCTGGTCCACCACTACAGCGCGGTGCGAACCGGTGTGTCGTTCCTGCCGATGTCCTTCGGCATCATGCTGTCGGCGGTCACCACGGCGAAGGTCCTCACCCGGGTCGGGATTCGGATACCGCTGCTGATCGGGCCGTCGTTCGCGCTCATCGCCCTGGTGTGGTTGACCCAGCTCAAGCCCGACTCCAGCTACGGCTTCGTGATAGTGCCGCTGGTGATCCTGGCCCTGGGGATGGGGCAGTGCTTCGTGCCCCTGACCGTCGCCGCCATCTCTGGGGTGGCGCCCAACGAGGCCGGCCTGGCCTCGGCCCTGCTCAACACGGGCCAGCAGATCGGGGGCGCCCTGGGCCTGGCCGTCCTCGGCACGGTGGCCGTGTCGTCGGCCCGCCACTACGCCACCGCGCACCGCGGCCTGCCAGGTGTGCTGGCGGCGGCGACCACGCACGGCGACACGCGGGCGTTCATCGTGGCGGCGTCGTTGATGGGGGTGGGGCTGCTCACCTCCCTGCTGGTGATCAGGCAACCGAAGGGCGCGCCGGGTGGGCCGGGGGCGCCGGAGGAGCTGGCGGTGGTGGCTTAGGGGGTGTGGGCCGGTGCGCTCGGGGGGTGCGCCGGGGCCGGGGGCCGGTGCCGGGGGCTGGTGCACCGCCCGCCGCTTCCGTGGCCCCCTTCCGGTGTCTTCTGTGAAGGAAAGAGTGGGGAATACCCTACTTTTCCTTCACAGAACGAGTAACGCTTCACAAAGAGCCCGACTCGACCCGCCTCCGCCCCGCCTCTGCCCCGACCCGCCCGCCTCCGACCCGCCCGCCCCGACCCGCCCGCCCCGCCCCGCCCCGCCCCCGACCCGCCCGTCCCTCAGGCCGCCCGCGGCCGGAACGTCAGCGGCATCTGCTTCGGGCCGCAGATGAAGGCGGACATCACCCGTTCCACCGGACCGGCCGGGGCCAGTTCGCCCATCCGGGTCACCACCTGGCGGAGGATCGACGCCGTCTCCAGCCGGGCGAAGTGGGCGCCCAGGCACATGTGCGCCCCGCCCCCGCCGAAGGCCAGGTGCGGGTTGGGCCTCCGCCCGACGTCGAGCCGGTCGGCGTCCGGCCACACCGCCGGGTCGCGGTTGGCCGCGCCGTAGAAGACCACGACCTTGTCGCCGGCCCGGATCTCCTGGTCCCCGAGGCGGCAGTCGACCCGGGCCGTGCGGCGCATGTGGACCACGGGGCTGACCCAGCGCAACAGCTCCTCGACCGCCGGGGCCATCAACTCGTCGGGCTGGCGGCGCAGCCGGTCCAGCTGGTCGGGATGCTCCATCAGGGCCTCGATCCCGCCGGCCAGGAGGTTGCGCGTCGTGTCGCCTCCGGCGTTGACGAGGAGCAGGAAGAACCAGTTGAACTCCTCGTCGCTCAGCGTCTCCCCGTCGACGGTGGCGTTGACCAGGGCGGTGGCGACGTCGTCGGCCGGCCGGGCCCGCTTCTCCGCCGCCGTCTGTCCGGCGTAGGCGTGCATCTCCATGATGGCGGCGAGCCGTTCCTCGTCGGAGAGGTCCGGGTCGCCGGAATGCATGACCTCGGTCAGGTGGTACAGGCGTCGCCCGTCGTCGGAGGGGATGCCCATCAGCTCGGCGATCACGAACGACGGCATCTCGCCGGCCACCTCCGACACGAACTCGCACTCGCCGCGGTCGATCACGCGGTCCACGATGCCGGCGGCCAGGCGGTCGATGCGCGCCGTCCAGGACTCCGCCGCACGCGGGGTAAAGCTGCGGCTGACCAGCCGGCGGTAGCGAGTGTGGCTGGGCGGATCCTGGAACAGCATCATCAGGCGGGAGCCGTCGAGCAGGTCGGGGTCGGAGTCCGGGAGCATTACGCCGCCCAGCCACGACGAATAGGTGCCGGGATCCCGGCTCACCTCCACGACCGGGCGGTAGGCGGTCACGGCCCAGAAGCCGGATCCCTCCCGCTCCCGGTGGAACCACACCGGGTGGTGCTCACGCAGCTTGCGGTACTGCTCGTGTGGGTGCCCGCCGGCGAAAGACGCCGGGTCGTCCAGCGCGATGGCACCCATGTCCGATCCCCCGTTGACCATGCCCGAAGGCTACGCGCCCCCGGCAGGAGCGGCGCCGACCGCCACTAGTGTTCCCCCGAGCTGGTCGGCCGGATGCGCCGCGGCCGGCGCTTCGAGAGGAGGGGTGGGTGGCCGAAGAGACCGCGACGGCGTTCGCCGCACTGCTGGAGGAGCTGGGAAACCTGCACCGGCGCCTGGTGGACGAGCTGAGCGACCCGGCCGACGAGGTGGCGCTGCTGGAGGCCCACCGGTGGATCCTGTCGATCCTGCAGGTCGCCACTGACGTGTACGTCTGGTCGGACACGGCCCGGCCCCGGTTCGTCGACATCGTCGGCCCCTACAAGAAGTGGGGTGGGGACAACGCCGACGCCTACTACTGCTTCGCCCCCATCGACCCGGATCGCACCTACCGGGTGCGGGTGCACAGCGGCGAGGCCGTGTACCTCTCGCTGACCGTCTACGGCGGCCCGGACGACGGTCGCTACTCCGAACGGATCGTGGGCAGCCTCAACAGCCGGGAGGCGCCTCCCGACGGCGAAGGCACCATCGAGATGGTGCTGTCCCCGGTCGATCCGGGCGACGGGACCCCGTGGATCAAGCTGGAGGCCGACGCGGTGTGCGCCGTCACGCGCGACTACCTGGAGGACCCGGTCGGGGGGCGGCGGGCGACGTGGACGATCGCGGCCGAAGACGCCCCTGGCCGGCGCGTCGACGACGATTCCGATCTGGCCCGCCGCTTCCGGGCCGCCCTCACTTGGGTTCGGGAGCAGTCGAAGATCGTGCCGCTGCCACTGGGCTCGCCCAACACGGTGGACCCGCCGTACCCCGTGCCGACGGTGACGTACGGCTGGGCGGCGGGCGACGCTGCTTATGCCATGGGCAGCTTCGACCTGGAGGAGGGCCAGGCACTGGTGCTGCGGGGCCGCTCGCCGGAGTGCGCGTTCTGGAACATGTGCCTCTGGAACCCGTTCCTGCACACCTACAACTACGACTACGAGCGGGTCACGATCAACGGCGCCCAGGTGCAGTACGAACCCGACGGATCGTGGACCATCGTGGTGGCAGCCGACGACCCGGGCCATCCGAACTGGGTGTCGACCGCCGGCCATCGGCGGGGCCGGATCTGGTTCCGCTGGTTCCTGCCGGAGGCGGTGCCGGAGCAACCCCGGTTCGAGGTGGTGCCCTTGGCGGAGGCGACCGTGTGAGCCGGCCCGCGCCGGTCACGATCGACGACCTGGCCCGACCGCGGTACTCCGACGAGGTCAGGGCCGTACTCGGGATGATGGCCGACGTCGGGGCCGCCCTCGAGTTGGTGCCCGATGCGTTGATGGCCGCTGCGGTGGCCCAGACCGGGTTGAACGACTTCGGGGCCATGGACTTCGTCGAGCGGTTGGAGGTGCTGTGCCGGGCTCTGCGCACGGAGGCGGGTCTGAGCCCGGCCGGGGTGATGGCCCAGCACTCGCTGCTCACGGGGCTGCTGCGCAACCGGTTGCTGATAGAGGAGCGCATCCGGCGCCATCCGGAGATCCTGGAGATCCGGATCGCCCGGCCCATCGTGATCTGCGGCCTCCCGCGGACGGGCACGACGCACCTGCACAACCTGATGTCAGCCGACCCGGCGCTGCGCTCCCTTCCGTACTGGGAGAGTTTGGAGCCGGTGTTGTCAGAGGAGGAAAAAGGAGCCGCCTCCCACGGGGTCGATCCTCGTCGGGCCCGAACCGAGCAGGCGCTGTGGATGGTCGATGCGGCCATGCCCTTCTTCAAACGGATGCACGAGATGACGGTGGATCACGTGCACGAGGAGATCCAGCTGCTGGCCATCGACTTCTCGACCATGCTCTTCGAGACCGTCGCCCCGATGCCGTCGTGGCGCGACTACTACCTGTCGCACGACCAGCGGTCGAGCTACGCCTACCTGGTCCGCATCCTCCAGGTCCTGCAGTGGGAGCGGGGCGGGACGAGGTGGTTGCTCAAGTCGCCGCAGCACCTGGAGCAGTTCCCGGCCCTGTACGACACCTTCCCGGACGGCACATTCGTCGTCACCCACCGCGATCCCGTGTCCGTGACGGCTTCGATGACGACGATGCTGGCCTACTCGGCCCGAATGGCCAGGGAGCAGGTCGATGTGGCCGGGCTCGGCTCGTACTGGGCCGACCGCCTCCAGAGGATGTTGCGCCGGTGCGTCGACGAGCGCGACGGGTTGCCTCCGTCGCAGTCGATCGACGTACGCTTCGACGACTTCATGGCCGACGACGTCGGCATGGTCGAGCGGATCTACGAGCTCGCCGGCCAGCCGATGACCGGCGAGGTGCACGCCGCCATGGACCGCTTCATGGAGGAGCACCCCCGAGGGCGCCACGGGAGCGTGCGTTACGACCTCGGGACGTTCGGGTTGGACCGCGACGAGCGACGGGCCGCCTTGGCCTTCTACTCGGACCGGTTCGGGCTGCGCGACGAGCCGCCCGGCGGATGACGCGGCGGGGCCCCCCCCGGGCCGCTCAGCCCAGGACGCGGGCCGTTACCTGGACGAGGACCTCGAGGCCCTCGGCGAGGAGGTCGTCGCCGATAACGAGAGGCGGTAGCAGCCGCACGACGTTGCTCCAGGTCCCGCACGTGAGCACCACCACTCCTTCGGCGTGGCACCCCGCCGAGATGGCGGCGGCCGCCGCCGGGTCCGGCTCCAGGGTGCCGGGGCGGACGAGCTCCAGGGCCTGCATGGCGCCCCGGCCGCGGACTTCGGCCAGGCCGGGAAAGCGATCGACGAGCGGCTCGAGGCTGGCCCTCACGGCCTTCCCGATGCGCCGGGCCTCGGCGTCGAGGCCCAACTCGTCCATGAGCCCGATGGCCGCCAGGGCGGCGGCGCAGGCGACCGGGTTGCCGCCGTAGGTGCCACCCAGCCCGCCGGCGTGCACATGGGCCATGAGGTCGGCCCGGCCGGAGACCGCGGCGAGGGGCATGCCGGCCGCGATGCCCTTGGCCGTGGTGACGAGATCCGGCTCGACCGCCTCGTGCTCGCACGCGAACCAGTCTCCGGTGCGGCAGAAGCCGGTCTGCACCTCGTCGGCGATGAACACCACGCCGTTGGCCCGGCACCACGCCTGGATGGCCGGAAGGAAGCCGTCGGCGGGGACGACGAAGCCGCCCTCGCCCTGTATCGGTTCGATCAGCACCGCCGCGATGGTCTCCGCCCCGATCTGCTTCTCGGCCAGCGCCAGCGCGCTGGCCGCCGCGTCGACGCCGCTGGTACCGGCCGGGTCGCGCAGCGGGTAGGACATCGGGACGCGGTAGACCTCCGGGGCGAACGGGCCGAAGCCCCGCTTGTAGGGGTGCGACTTGGCGGTCAGGGCCATCGTGAGGTTGGTGCGCCCGTGGTAGGCGTGGTCGAAGACGACGACCGCCTGGCGGCCGGTGGCGTGGCGGGCGATCTTGACCGCGTTCTCCACCGCCTCGGCGCCGGAGTTGAAGAGGGCCGACAGCTTGGCGAAGGACCCCGGCGTGCGCCGGTTGAGCTCCTCGCACACCTCCACGTATCCGGCGTAGGGCCCGACCATGAAGCACGTGTGGGTGAAGCGGGCCGCCTGGTCGGCGATGGCCTCGACCACCTGGGGCACGGCGTGGCCGACCCCGGTGACGGCGATGCCCGAGCCCAGATCGATCAGCTGGTTGCCATCGACGTCCACGAGGATGGATCCGGCCGCCCGGTCGATGTAGAGGGGCAGGGTGGACGACACGCCCGGGGCCACCGCCGCCTCCCGGCGGCCAGCCAGCTCCCGGGACCTCGGGCCGGGGAAAGGAGTGACGAGGCGGCGCTGCTGTGGGATCTCGGGTGCGGTGGTGACCATTGCGCCCCAGCGTACGTTGGGCCGGTCCGTCCGGCCACGGCGCTACCTTCCTCCAATGGCGATCTACGCATTGGGCGATCTGGTTCCGGAGATCGACGAGACGGCTTTCGTGCATCCCGACGCGACGGTGATCGGTCGCGTATCTCTCGGTCCCCACGCCAGCGTCTGGCCGCACGCAGTGCTGCGGGGCGACTACGGCGCCATCCGCATCGGCGCCGGGTCCAACGTGCAGGACGGCGCGGTGCTGCACGCCACCGCCCACCTGGATACCGAGATCGGGTCGTCGGTGGTGATCGGGCACCTGGCCCACCTGGAGGGGTGCAGGGTGGCCGACCGGGCCCTGATCGGCGTGGGCTCGGTGGTCCTGCACCGGGCGGTGGTCGGGGAGGGAGCCACGGTGGGGGCCGGCGCCGTGGTCACCAACGACATGGAGGTGCCGCCCCGCGCCCTGGCCGTCGGGATACCCGCGGCGGTGAAGGCCGATCGCTCCGATCCGGAGACGATCGCCGCCATGGCCGCGGTGTACGTGGCCAACATCGCCCGCTACCGCGGCGGGCTTCGCCGACTGAGCTGATCACCTACCTTGGGCGCCGTGGGTGACCTGGCGTTCTCGCATGTCGGTGTGTGCTGCTCGGACCTGGAGCGCTCGACCCGCTTCTACGAGGCCCTCGGCTTCGCCGAGGTGTTCACGATGGAGCTGGGCGAGGAGGTTTCGGCCACCATGGAGCAGGCCGGCCGCTTCCGATCACGGATGCTGGCGCGGGGCGACGTGCGGGTGGAGCTGCTCCATTGGCTCGAACCGGAGGCCGACGGCCCCCGGGCGCGGCGCCCTATGACACAGCTCGGCATCACCCACCTGTGCTTCCGGGTCGACGACGTCGACGCGGCGGCCGAAACGTTGGAGCAGTGCGGCGGGCAGGTGCACCGGTCCACGCGGTCCGAGCTCCCTTCTCCCGGCGCCGAGCCGGTGCGCCTCATGTACGTGACCGACCCCGACGGCGTCCGGGTGGAGCTGATGTCGGGGGTCCCTGAGCTCTGACCCGCCTGGTCAGCCCTACCTGCTCAGCCCCCGAGCGAGCGAAGGTGGCGCACGATGAGAGCGTTGACCTGCTCGGTCGCCTCCAGCTGGACCAGGTGGCCGGCGCCCGGGATCTCCGTGACCTCGCGCAGGTCGGGGACCCGGTTGCGCATGGCGGCGATCGGGTCCATCCCGCTGAAGCCCTCCATGTCGCAGTCCTTCTCCCCGTAGATGAAGAAGGCCGGGGCGTTGACCGTGGCGTCGGCGAGAGGCTCCATCAGCTCCCAGTTGAGGTCCATGGCGCGGTACCAGTTGAGCCCCCCGGTGAATCCGGTGCGGGCGAAGTGGCCGGCCAGGACGTCGAGCTCGGCGGTGGTCAGCCACGCCCACGGCAGCGGCGGGGCGACCGGTAGGACGTCGAGGTACCCGTTGCCCGCGGACGGATGGGCCCAGATGTCGAGGTAGTGGAAGCCCCCGCTCAGGGCGAAGTAGATGCTCGACAGGAACCGGCGGGGATCCGCATCCAGTTCCTTGTCGGCCGGGCCGGGCTCCTGGAAGTAGTGGATGTGCAGGAAGTGCTGCTCGGCCATCCGGGCGAACACCTCGCTCGGCCGCCGGCGTCCCCGGCCGATGTAGGGGTTGTTGCACACGATCACGGCGCGGACCCGCTCGGGCGCCCGGAGAGCCAGCTCCCAGGTGAGGGCGGCGCCGAAATCGAGCCCGACGAACACCGCCTGCTCCTCGCCCATCTCGTCGAGCAACCCGACGAGGTCGCCGACCGCCTTGGCGTTGGTGTAGTCCGCCACCGCTTCGGGCCGGTCGCTGCCGCCGTAGCCGCGCATGTCCGGCGCCACGGCCCGGAACCCGGCCGCCGCCACCGCCGGCAGCTGCCGGTGCCAGATGTAGCCGGTGTGGGGGAAGCCGTGGCAGAAGACCACCGGAGGCCCTTCGCCGCACTCGGTCACGTGCAGGGTGATGCCGTTGGTGGAGACGAGGCGGGTGGTGGGTCGGGGCACCGCCCGAGACTATTGGCCGGGCCCGCCGGCCGTCCCGACTCGCCGGCGGCCACCGCCGAGTGATGCTCCCAGGCCCGCCCTGCCCCTGCTGATCTGCAAATCGGACTAAAGCCCCACCGCCGTCCGGTCGACTAAACGGGCGATGCTTCGTACCTGGCGGAGGTTCGCGGCCGCGCTCGCATCGGTGGCCCTGGCCCTACCCGTACTCGAGACCGGAATCCGGCCGGCCGCGGCGGTATCGCCCGGCGACCCGGACGTCGCCGTGGCCGTCCACCCCGGAGGCGGGTGGTGGCTGGCCTCGGCCCGCGGCGCCGTGACCCCGGAAGCCGGCGCCCCCGTCTTCGGCTCGTTGGCCGGCATCGCTTTGGCCCGCCCGATCGTCGGGATGGCGGCCACCGCGACAGGGCGCGGTTACTGGTTGGTGGCGTCCGACGGGGGAGTGTTCAGCTTCGGCGACGCCCGCTTCCTGGGTTCGACCGGTGGCGTACGACTGGTCCGCCCGATCGTGGGG
>DATGAX010000375.1:0-2022 GCA_035312965.1 Acidimicrobiales bacterium | reverse complement strand
GCAGTAGGTGAAGCGCACGCCCAGTCCCTGCAGATAGGAGATCATCTGGGGGCCGTGGGTCAGGAAGGCCCGTCGGCGCTCGGTCGAGGAGCCGGGCCCGGCGTCGCCCACGACCGTCTCGAAGTGGGCCAGGCCGTCCTCGAAGGAGTCGGACGCGCCGGCCGCCCGCATCACCGGGTTGTTCGGGATCCACAACACGCCGCCCGACATGCACGTGGATCCGCCGACCCGGTCCTGCTTCTCGAGCAGCAGGACCCGGGCTCCGGCGTCGGCGCCGGCGATGGCCGCGGCCATCCCGCCCCCGCCCGAACCGATGACCACGAGATCGACGATGGAGTCCCACGTCGTCAGCTCACGACCCCCTGAACCCTCTCGATCCGGTGCTTCCGCTGCGCAGCAGGGTAGCAATCACCTTCGCCCGATGCGAGGTGCTCACCTGCCCCGGCAGAACGGTGGCAAACGGGGCAGGAAAGTAGCGTAGAGTTACCGACTCTGACGTCAGAATTGAACTCCGGGGGGAAGCGATGCAGCTCGAAGACATGATCCTGGTGAGCATCGATGACCACATGATCGAGCCGCCCAACATGTACGAGAACCACGTTCCGGCCAAGTGGGCCGACCTCGCTCCGAAAGTCGTCCGCAACGAGCAGGGCATCGACCAGTGGGTGTTCCAGGGAGAGAGGACCTCCACCTCTTTCGGGATGGCCGCGACCGTCGGCTGGCCCAGCGAAGAGTGGGGTTTCAACCCGGGCACGTACTCCGAGCTGCGGCCGGGTTGCTTCGACGTGCACGAGCGGGTGAGGGACATGAACGCCAACGGCGTGCTGGCGTCGATGAACTTCCCGACCATGGCCGGGTTCAACGCCCGCACGTTCACCGAGTCGGGGGACAAGGAGCTGGCCCTCGTCATGCTCCGGGCCTACAACGACTGGGCCATCGACGAGTGGTGCGCCGCCTACCCGGGTCGCTTCATCCCTCTCGCCATCGTGCCCATGTGGGACGTCGATCTGGCGGTGGCCGAGGTGCAGCGGGTGGCGGCCAAGGGCTGTCGCTCCATCAGCTTCCTCGAGACCCCTCATGTGCAGGGGTTCCCGAGCTTCCTGTCGGGCTACTGGGATCCGATGCTCAAGGCCATCGTCGACGCCAACATGGTGCTGTCCCTGCACATCGGCGCCGGCTTCGACGTCATCAGGCGCGCTCCCGAGGCTTCGGCCGACCACCTGATGGTCCTGGCCTGCCAGATCAGCGCCATCACCGCCCAGGATCTGCTCTTCGGGCCCACCCTCCGCAAGTTCCCGGGCCTGCGCGTCGCCCTCTCCGAAGGGGGTATCGGCTGGATCCCCTTCTACTTCGACCGCATCGACCGCCACTACGACAACCAGAAGTGGATGCGCCACGAGGAGGATTTCGGCGGCCGGCACCCGTCCGAGGTGTTCCGAGACCACATGCTGGCCTGCTACATCACCGACCCATCCGGCCTCCTGCTGAGGGACCGGATCGGCGTGGACATCATCGCCTGGGAGTGCGACTATCCCCACACGGACACCACCTGGCCGGAGTCGCCGGAGTTCGCGTGGCGGGAGCTCACCGAAGCAGGCTGCCGGCCGGACGAGATCGACAAGATCACGTGGGCCAACGCCTGCCGTTTCTTCGACTGGGATCCGTTCAAGCACACACCGAAGGACCAGGCGACGGTCGGGGCACTGCGGGCCCAGGCCAAGGACGTCGACGTGACCCGCATGCCGAAGGCGGAGTGGCGCCAGCGCAACGAAGCGGCCGGGATCGGCGTCTTCTGAGCCTTGGCCGCGACCATCGACACCGAGCTGCCCGCAGTCGAAGCCCTTCCGGCGTTCGCGTGACCGTCACGGTCGTGACCGGCGCGGCCCGCGGAATGGGCCGGACCGTCGCCCACCGCCTGGCCGCGACCAGCGACGTCCTGGTCCTCTCGGACATCCGCCTGAGTGACCCCGCCGGGTGCGAGGCGGCAGGCCGGGTGGAGGTGCTCGAATGCGACGTGTCCGA
>DATGAX010000374.1:0-11910 GCA_035312965.1 Acidimicrobiales bacterium | reverse complement strand
GGTTCCAGTGGCGCGGGTCCTGCACCTCGGCGGCCGCCCTCATGAGCGCTGCCATGTCGACGAAGTGGTGGAACACCGAACGCTTGGCCACACCGGCCCTCTGGGCCACGGCCTGGGCCGTCGGCACGGCACCGTCCTCGGCGACCAAACCGAGGAAGGCGTCCACGATGGCCTGGCGGTTGATCTCACCCCGCAGCACCCGACCGTCCATGCCCACTTACCCTAAACTAGTTGCGCTCCGAGTGCAACTAAGTGCAGACTTGGGTGGTGACAGATATCGGGCTGGAGTCGTTGAAGAGGCGGATGCGGGCCATGCACTCCCTGTGGGAGGACGCCGTGGCGACCATGACCGTCGAACAGGTCAACTACGTGGAACGGCCGCCGGTCCTGCCGCTGGCCTTCTCGTTGTTCCATTTCGCCCAGATCGAGGACGGCTCGGCGACCATGCTCGGGGCCGGGCCGATGGTGTACGACTCCTCCTGGGCGGAACGGATCGGGTTGGCCATCGCCGACCACGGCAAGGAGCGGACCGTCGCCGAGATGATGGAGCAGCGCATCGGCGACTACGCCGCCTTCCGGGACTACATGGGCCGGGTCTTCGCCAAGACGGAGGACTGGCTGGCCGGAGCCGATCCGGCCACCTTCGACGAGGTGGTGGTCGCCCGGCCGCTACCCCCGACCATCGCTTCGACCTTCAGCGCCCGCGTCGCCGGCCCAGAGGGGATCACCCGCCGGGATGCGGTGGAGTGCTGGATCTACCAGCACGGCTTGCGCCACATGGGCGAGGTGGAGCACGCCCGGGCCCTGGTGGGCCTGGAGGGCATGACGTCGTAGCCCCCGCCTTGGATACGATCTAGAAGAAGATTCGACAACCAAGGGGGGAAGGACCGTGCACGATCTGGTCGTCCGCGGAGGCACAGTCGTCGATGGGACCGGCGCGCCGGCCCGGACCGCCGACGTCGCCGTCACCGGTGGCGTGGTCACCGACGTGGGCCGGGTGGAGGGGGAGGCCCGGCGCACCATCGATGCCGACGGGGCCCTGGTCACGCCGGGCTTCGTGGACATCCACACCCACTTCGACGGCCAGGTGACGTGGGACCCCGACCTGACGCCGAGCGGCTGGCACGGCGTGACGACGGTCGTCATGGGCAACTGCGGGGTCGGATTCGCACCCTGCGAACCGGCCCGGCGGGAGTGGCTGATCGGCCTGATGGAGGGCGTGGAGGACATCCCCGGGGCGGCGCTGTCGAGCGGCATCCGCTGGTCCTGGGAGAGCTTCCCCGAATACCTCGACGCGGTGGACCAGTCGCCCAAGGCCGTAGACGTGGGCACCCAGGTCCCCCACGGCGCCGTCCGGGCCTATGTGATGGGCGAACGCGGCGCCCGCAACGAGCCGGCCACCCCGGAGGACATCGAGGCCATGGCCGCGCTCGTGCGCGACGGCATCCGGGCCGGCGCCCTCGGCTTCTCGACCAGCCGCACGCTCGCCCACCGGGCCATCGACGGCGAGCCGGTGCCGGGGACCTTCGCCGCCGAGGACGAGTTGTTCGGCATCGGCCGGGTGCTCGGTGAGCTGGGCACGGGAGTGTTCGAGCTGGCCGCGGCGGGCGCCCTCGGCGAGGACCTCGGCGCCCCCGAGAAGGAGGTGGCGTGGATGCGG
Organism: Acidimicrobiales bacterium; assembly: GCA_035312965.1. Classification (GTDB taxonomy): domain Bacteria; phylum Actinomycetota; class Acidimicrobiia; order Acidimicrobiales; family Palsa-688; genus JAKCDU01. Next base: position 10,250 of record DATGAX010000374.1, on the reverse strand, counting down.
CGCCTGGCCGCCGAGTCGGGCCGGCCGGTGTCCTTCGCCCTCAACCAGAACAACGCCGACCCCGACCAGTGGCACAAGCTCCTCGACCTGGCCGCCGACGCGGTGGCGGCCGGGGCCCCGGTGCGCCCTCAGGTGACGGCCCGCACCGTCTCGGTCCTGCTCGGCTTCCAGACGTTCCACCCGTTCTCGTTCACACCGGCCTGGCAGGAGGCCATGCTCGGCCTGCTCTCCTGGCAGGAACAGGTCGCCCGCATCCAGGCCGACCCCGAACTACGCCGGCGGCTGGTGGCCGGGGCCCAGGACTTCGAGCATGACCAGATGATCCAGGGCTTCATGTCCCCGGCCCGCAGCTACGTGCTGGGCGACCCGCCCAACTACGAGCCGTCCCCCGCCGACAGCGTGGCCGGCATCGCCGCCTCACGCGGGGCCGGCGTCTGGGACACCTTCCTCGACCTGCTCCTGGCCGACGGCGGCCGGGAGCTGCTCAACGCCCCCGTTCTCAACTACAGCCACGGCGACCTCGAAGCGACCCGGGCCATGCTCGTCCACCCCACGACGGTGTTCGGCCTGGGCGACGGCGGGGCCCACGCCGGCCAGACCTGCGATGCTTCCACCACCACGTTCATGCTGAGCTACTGGGCGCGCGACCGCAGGACGGGGCGGATACCGGTGGAAGAGGCGGTGCGCCTGATCACGTCGTCCACGGCCGATCTGTACGGGCTGTCGGACCGGGGCCGGCTGGTGGCGGGCTGCACGGGGGACATCAACGTCGTCGACGCCGCCCGCATCGGGCTGCACCGGCCGGAGCTGGTGCACGACCTGCCCGGCGGGGCCCGCCGCCTGGTCCAGAGGGCCGAGGGCTACGAATACACCATCAAGTCGGGCCAGGTGACCTTCGACCACGGCGAGAGCACGGGCGCCCGCCCCGGCACACTTCTGAGAGGAGCACGATGAGCATCACGGCGGCCCCGACCGCAGTCCACCTGGGAGTGGACGAGATCCCCTTCGCCGACATGGGCGGCGGCAACCTGATCCGGGTCCTCCAGGTCCGCGAGAAGGAGAGCCTCTGGATCATCGAGAACGTCTTCCAGTCCGGTTTCGAAGTCGCCACCCACCGCCACACGGGGCCCGTTTGGGGTTACACCAGCTCGGGCGCCTGGAAGTACAAGGAGTACGACTACGTCAACCGCGCCGGGTCGTTCCTGTACGAGCCGGCCAACTCCATCCACACCCTCACGTGCGTGGAGGACGACACCCGGGTGTGGTTCCACATGCTCGGCATGAACCTCAACCTCGACGCGGAGGGGCGGATCGAGTCGGTGAGCGATGGGGCCGGGACGCTGGCCTTCTACTTCGCCTTGTGCGAGGAGCAGGGTCTGGGCCGGCCTCCCGTAGTAGTGGACTAGCGGGTGCGCAACCCGCACGCCGGCGAGCCGTTCGACGCGCCGGACGAGGAGATCGCCCGCGCCCTCGAGGACGTGAGCATCCCGACCCTCGTGCTGTCGCTGGTGCACATGTCCGGCGACCCGGAGCTCGTCCGCGGCCGGCTGCGCCCGGCCGGCCTGTTCCTCAACGAGGTGCAGGGCTTCATGTCGGAGGAGGACAAGGCCGAGGTGCGCCGGCTGGCTCTGCCGATCATCGCCGCTTACCGCGACCGCGGCTGCCCTGAGCCCGAGCCGGTCTCGCCGGAGTTGCTGCGGGAGATGATGAGCTGGATCGCCTGCGCCGAGGTGCCGCTCGAGTACGTCCCGATGCTCATGGAGGAGATGGAGCTGGACGGCACGGACGCCCGCCGCCCTCCCAGCCGAGAGGCGGACGAGGGGCGCGCCGACTTCCCGGTCGTGGTCGTCGGCTGCGGCGAGTCCGGCCTGCTGACCGGGATCCGGCTCAAGGAGGCAGGGATCCCCTTCACCATCGTCGAGAAGAACGCCGGGCCGGGGGGGACGTGGTACGAGAACTCCTACCCTGGGGCGCGCGTCGACGTGGGCAACCACTTCTACTGCTACAGCTTCGAGCCGAGCGACGCCTGGACCGAGTACTTCGCCCGCCAGCCGGAGCTGCAGGCCTACTTCACCTCGGTCATGCACAAGCACGACGTGGAGCCCCACGTGCGCTGGCGATCCGAAGTGACGGCCCTCCGCTGGGACGACACCCGAGCCCGGTGGGACGTCACGGTGAAGGGACCCGACGGCTCTGAGACGGTGCTGGCGGCCCGGGCCGTCATCTCCGCCGTCGGCCACCTGAGCCGGCCCCACATCCCCGACATCCCCGGCCGCGAGACGTTCGCCGGGCCGGCGTTCCACTCCGCCCGGTGGGACCACTCCGTTGACCTGGCCGGCCGGCGCGTGGCCCTGGTCGGAGCCGGCGCGAGCGGATTCCAGATCGCGCCGGCCATCGCCGGGACGGTCGGCCATTTGTCCGTGTTCCAACGCACCGCGCAATGGATGTTCCCCAATCCGAACTACCACGCCGCCGTCGAGCCCGGGGTGCGCTGGGCCTTGCGCCACCTGCCCTTCTACGGCCGGTGGTACCGGTTCCTGATCTTCTGGCCGGCCTGCGACCACGGCCTGGCGGCGGCGAGAGTCGACCCGGACTACCCCGACCAGCAGCGGGCCGTCAGCGCCGTCAACGAGTTCACCCGCCAGCACTTCAGCGAGTGGATCGAGAGCCAGGTCGGCGACGACCCCGACCTCCTGGCCAAGGTGATGCCCGACTATCCCGCCACCGGCAAGCGCACCCTGCAGGACAACGGCAGCTGGCTGCAGACCCTCAAGCGGGACAACGTGGAGCTGATCCGGACCGGGATCGACCACATCGAGCCCGACGCCGTGGTCACCGAGGACGGAGTGCGCCATCCCGCCGATGTCATCGTCTACGCCACCGGCTTCTACTCCAACCGGTTCCTCTACCCGATGACCATCACCGGCCGGGGCGGCCGGGATCTGAGGGCGATGTGGGGTGAGCGGCCGGCCGCCCATCTCGGCATCACCGTCCCCGGCTTCCCGAACCTGTTCATGATGTACGGGCCGGGCACCAACCTGGCGCACGGGGGCAGCCTCATCTTCCACTCGGAATGCCAGATGCGCTACATCAGCGGGTGCATCGACGCGCTGCTCGAGGGCGGCTACCGGAGCATGGAGCCCCGCCGGGAGGTGTACGAGGACTGGCACCGGCGCACCCAGGAGGAGATCCGGACCCTGGTGTGGGCCCAGCCCTCCATCCGCCACTCCCATTTCAAGAACGCCTTCGGCGAGATCCACACGCTCAGCCCGTGGCGCCTGGTGGACTACTGGAGCTGGACCCGCCGGCCCGACCTCACCGAGTTCGTGATGGAGTGAACTCGATCCGGAGCTCCTTGAGCGTCCGGGTGAAGAAGCCGGGCACGAACTCCGGCTCGAACCCCGGTGCCAGCCGGAAGTCCGGCAGCCGCCGGAGGAGCTCCTCGAACAGGACGCGCAGCTCCAGCCGGGCCAGGTTGGCCCCGAGGCAGAAGTGCGTTCCGAACCCGAAGGCCACGTGATGGTTGTGCTTGCGGGTCACGTCGAACACGTCGGGTGACTCGAAGACCCGCTCGTCCCGGTTGGCCGACGCATACATGAGGAGCATCTGGTCGCCGGCGGCCAGGTGCTCGCCCAGGAGCTCGTGGTCGGTGGTGACGCTGCGCCTCATGTTGAGGATGGGGGACGCCCATCGGATGAACTCCTCGACCGCCGTGGTGCGCAGCAGGTCGGTCTGGGCGATGAGCTTGGCCCGCTCGTCCGGGTGTTGGCACAGGGCGAGGACGATCTGGCCGATCGTCGACCGGGTGGTCTCCGCCCCGCCGTCGACCAGGAGGATGGTGTCGTTGAGCACCTCCTCCACCGTCATCGGCTCGCCGTCCAGCGTGGCATGGGCCCAGATCGACATCAGGTCGTCGCGGGGCTCGGCCCGTCGGGCCTCGTACAGCCGGTAGGACTCCTCCCCGAACGACAGAGTGGCGGCATCGGCGTCGTAGGGCCGGCGGGGGTCGTCCTCGAGGTACCCGGCGTTGCCCATGGTCGCCTCGGACCACCACTTGATCTTCGGCCAGAGGTCGTGGTCGTACCCGATCAGGTCGCAGATGATCATGGCCGGGAGGGGGGCGGCGATCTGCTCCACCACCTCGGCCTCGCCGGTCGGCGCCACGGCGTCGATCAGCTCGGTGACGGCCCGCCGGACCATCTCCTCGTGCTGGCGAACGTGGCCGGGGGTGAAGCGGGCGGAGACCAGCTTGCGCTGCTGGGTGTGGATCGGATCGTCCTTGTTGATCATGCTGACCGGGAACTCGAGCAGCGGCCGCGAGCCGCGCGCCGAGCTGTACAGGCCGGGGTTCTTCTCGATCTCCAGGACGTCGCGGTAGCGCGACACGCACCACAGCCCGTTGCGGTCGCGGTAGACGGGCGCCTCGTCGCGCAGCCGGCGGTACACCGGCCACGGATCGGTGGCGTAGAGATCCGGGTCGAGCAGGTCGAGGACGTCACCGGCCAGGGTCATGCTTGGGACTCTCCCCCTGTGGGTCAACGGGTGTGATTGACTGCGCAGATTCTCGGGGATGGGAGGCTCCTGGTGCAATCGGATGGGCTGGCCGGATACGGCGTCCTGGTGACGGGTGGGGGGACCGGCATCGGCAAGGCGTGCGCCGCCGAGGCCGCCCGCCAGGGCGCCAAGGTCATGATCTGCGGCCGCACGCAGTCCAAGCTCGAGGAGGTGGCCAAGGCCCTGGCGGCCGACGGTCTGTCCGTCGAGTTGACGGTGGCCGACGTGACCGTCGAGGAGGACGTGGTCGCCGCCACGGAGGCGACCGTCGCCTTCGCCGGCAACCTCAAAGGGGTGGTGGCCAACGCCGGCGGCGGCGGCATGCTCGCCCCGTACCACCACCAGGACGTCGAGGAATTCCGCCGGGTGCTCATCCTCAACGTGGTCGGCACCATGCTCTGCGTCAAGCACTCCGTACCGCATCTCGTGGCCGCCGGCGGCGGCAGCTTCGTCGGCATGTCGTCCATCGCGGCGACGGCCACCCATCCGGTGTTCGGCGCCTACCCCGTGGCCAAGGCGGGCATCGACGCCATGATGCGCAATGCGGCCGACGAGTACGGCCCGGCCGGGGTGCGCTTCAACTCGGTCCAGCCTGGGTTCGTGGCCACCGAGATCATGGAGGGCATCCCCCGCGACAGCTCGGTGTTCGACAGCTACCTGGTCAACACGCCGCTGGGCGGGGTGTCGGAGCCGGCCGACGTGGCGTCGGTGGTGGCCTTCCTCCTCGGCCCCGCTTCGGGGCGCATCACCGGGCAGAGCATCGCGGTGGACGGAGGGCACAACCTCAGGGCCGGGCCGGACTTCCGCCCGTTCACCGGCCTGACCCCCGACCAGCTCCTCGCCCGCCGGACCGAGCCGTAGCAAGCCCGGTGGCGACGGAAGCACAAGGTCCCCTCGCCGGGGTCAAGGTGGTCGAGCTGGGGGTGTGGGTGGCCGGCCCGGCGGCGGGCGGGATCCTGGCCGACTGGGGTGCCGACGTGGTCAAGATCGAGCCGCCGACGGGCGACCCGGCCCGCACCTTCCGACGCATGCTCGGGGGCGACCTGCCGACCAACCCGGTGTTCGAGCTGGACAACCGGTCGAAGCGGAGCATCTCCGTCGACCTGTCCACCGACGAAGGGCGGCAGGTGGCCCTGGAACTGATCGACGGGGCCGATGTGTTCCTGTCCAACATCCGGGTGTCGGCCCTGGAGCGGGCCGGCCTGGGCCCTGGCGCGCTCCGGGCCCGCAACCCGCGGCTGGTGTACGCCGTCGTCACTGGCTACGGGCTGGCCGGCCCCGACGCCGACCGCCCGGCCTACGACATCGCCGCCTTCTGGGCCCGCAGCGGGCTGGCCGCGGCGTTGACCCCGCCCGGAGCGGAGCTGCCGTTCCAGCGGGGCGGCATGGGCGACCACTCCGTCGGAGTCACCGCCGCCGGCATGGTCAGCGCCGCCCTGTACGCCCGGGAGCGGACCGGCCAGGGCGACCTCGTCTCCACGTCGCTGCTGCGCCAGGGCGCCTACACAATCGGGTTCGACCTCAACATCTCCCTGATGTGGGGCCTGCCCGTGCGGGTCGGCACCCGAACGACGATGGGCAACCCTTCGATCAACAACTACACCGCCGGCGACGGCCGCCGCTTCTGGATCGTCGGGCTCGAGGGCGAGCGGCACTGGCCGCCCCTGGCCCGCGCCGTCGGGCGGCCGGAGTGGCTCGGGGACGAGCGCTACGCCACGGCCGCCGGGCGCTGGGGGCACGCCGCCGGGTTGATCGAGGAGCTGGACCGGATCTTCGCCACCAAGCCGCTGGCCGAGTGGGCCGAGGTGTTCGCCACCGAACCGGACTTCTTCTGGGCCCCCGTCCAGACCATCGAGGAGCTGGCCGCCGACCCCCAGTTCGCCGCCGGCGGCGGGCTGGTCGAGGTGCCCGACGAGGCGGGCAGCATGACCATGGTCGCCACGCCGGCCGACTTCGCCGAGCGCCCGGCCCGGCCCCGCTTCCGTGCGCCGCGGCTGGGCGAGCACACCACCGAGGTGCTGGCGTCCCTGGGCTACGCCGAAGACCGGGTGGCCGAACTGGTGGCGGCGGGGGCCGTGTTCACCGAGGACACGGCCCGAGGGCCGGAGTAACGACGAGGCGGCGGGCAGGCTAGATTGCCCCCGGTGGAGGGTTCCGATCCGACCGCTTTCGGCCTGCGCGAGGCATTCGCCCGGTTCGTCGGCCACCCCGGCCCCCGGGTCCTTCTGCCCCTCAGTTCGGCCGCTGTCCTGGGCCGGGTGGCGCTGGGCGGCTGGAAGCGGCGTGACCTCGGCATCGCGGCGGGCATCCTGGCCGCCGAGCCGTTCAACGAGTGGATCATCCACGTGTTCGTCCTTCACTTCCGGCCCCGCACCGTGGCCGGGCGGGTCATCGACCCACTCGTCGCCCGCAAGCACCGGGCCCACCACCTCGACCCGCGAGACGAGGATCTGGTCTTCGTCCCCATGCGGGTGCTCAAGGTGGCGCTCCCGGCCGCCGTGGCCGGCTGGGGGCTGGGCGAGAGGGACCTGCGCCGGGCCCTGACCGGGGTGGCGACCAGCTACGCCATGCTGACGACCTACGAGTGGACGCACTTCCTGATCCACTCCGCCTACCGGCCCCGGCACGCCCTGTACCGCCGGATCTGGCGGGCCCACCGGCTTCACCACTTCCGCAACGAGCGGTACTGGTTCGGCGTCACCATGCACCTGGGGGACCGGGTGCTGCGCACCTACCCCGAGCGCGACGAGGTACCCCGCTCCGCCACAGCCCGCACACTCGGCATCGCCGTATAGGGATTCTCGGGACATCCCGGGAGGATTCACCCAAACGACCCCGAACCCTAAGTAGGACACGACCGTCGCCAGCAACGGCGCGGGGACAACTCGGGGGGATCTGCGCTGGCCAAGAGCCGTCTCTTGCCGTGGTCACTGGGTGTGGGCGGGGCCATTGCGCTCTGCGCCGTGGCCGCCGCGGTGCTGCCCCAGGGCCTGCCCCTCGGCATCGTCGTCTACGGCCTGGTGCTGGGCGGTCTCAGCTCGCTGACCGCCATGGGGCTGGTGATCGTGTACCGCTCGGCCCGCATCATCAACTTCGCCCAGGCCGAGATCGGCGGCCTGGCCGCGTCGGTGGCGGTGGTGATGGTGATCGGCTGGCACCTCCCCTACCTGCTCGCCGTGCCCGTGGGGATGGCCTTCGCCCTGGGCACGGGCGCCCTCGTCGATCTGACCGTGGTGCGCACGCTGTTCCGGGCGCCGCGGCTGATCCTCACGGTCGCGACCATCGGGCTGGCCCAGGTGCTGGGAGCGGCGGAACTGTTCCTGCCCCACATCGTGGGGCACGTGCGGCCCCTGACCAGCTTCAGCACCCCCTTCAGCTTCCGGTTCCACATCGCGCCGATGGTCTTCGACGGCAACGACGTGGTGGCCATGCTGGTCATCCCGGCCGTCCTCGCCGCGTTGGCTATCTTCTTCAACCGGACGGGCTACGGCATCGCCATCCGCGGCGCCGCCGACTCCAACGACCGCGCCGTCCTCCTCGGCATCCCGGTACGCCGGCTGTCCACCCTGACGTGGGTCCTGGCCGCCGGTCTCTCCGGGCTCGGGGCCATCCTGACCGGGCCCATCCTGGGCCCGCAGCTCGGGGTGCTGGCCGGTCCCGAGGCCCTGCTGGCCCCCCTGACGGCGGCCGTGGTCGCCCGGCTCGAGAGCCTCACCGTCGCTTTCGTCGCCTCGCTGGCCATCGGCGTCTTCCAGCAGGCGGTGTTCTGGTCGTACTCGCGCTCCACGACGGTGGACGTGGCGCTGTTCGGGGTGATCCTCGTCGCCCTGCTGCTGCAGCGGCGGCGGGTGACCCGCACTGACGACTCGGGCCTGGGCGGCTTCGTCGCCCAGTTCGAGGTCCGGCCCGTGCCCACCCCGATGCGGTCCCTGCCGGAGGTCCGCGTGGCCCGCACCGGGCTGGCCGCCGCGGTGGGGCTCCTCGCCCTCCTCCTGCCGTTGGGGCTGTCCCAGTCGAAGCAGACGCTCCTCGCCTACATCGCCATCTTCGGGATCCTCGCCGCCTCGCTGGTCCTGCTGACCGGGTGGTCGGGGCAGATCAGCCTGGGCCAGTTCGCCTTCGCCGGGGTGGGGGCGGGCACGGCGGCCAGCCTGTTCGTCAACGCCCACGCCGACCTCATGATCTCCCTGGCCCTGGCCGGGGTGGCCGGGGCGGCCGCCGCCCTCGTCATCGGCGTCCCGGCCCTGCGCCTGTCGGGCCCGTTCCTCGCCGTGACCACCCTGGCGTTCGCGGTGCCGGTCTCGGACTGGTTGCTCAACTCGTCGTACTTCCCGGGGTTCGCGCCGGCCCAGCTGACCCGGCCCTTCCTGTTCAAACGGTTCGACCTCAACTCGCCGGCCACGTTCTATTACTTCTGCCTGTTCTTCCTCGCCCTGGCCGCCGTGGCCGTGTGGAACTACCGCCGGGGCCGACCGGGCCGGGCCGCCATCGCGGTGCGGGACAACACGCGCGGCGCCCAGAGCTTCGGCGTCGACCCGCTGCGCAGCCGGCTCGTGGCCTTCGCCCTGTCGGGGGCGCTGGCCGGCGTGGCCGGCGGGCTGTACGCGGTCGGCCTGCGCGGCATCCCCTTCTCGGGCTACAACCCCGAGACCAGCCTGCAGATCTTCACCATGGTGGTCGTCGGGGGGATGGGCAGCCTGGGCGGCGGGCTGCTGGGCGCCGTCTACGTCCAGGGCGTGCAGTACTTCCTCAGCGGATCGGCCCAGCTGCTGGCCACCGGCGGCGGCATCCTGCTCGTCGTGCAGCTATTCCCCGGTGGCCTGGCCGAGGTCCTGCACCGCCTGCGCGACGCGGCGCTGCGCCGCGTCGCCGCCCGCCGGGGCATGTCGGTGCCGAGCCTGCAGGAGCGCGCCGCGTTCGCCGACCTCGACGCCGGCCCTCCCGTGGCGGCGGCCGACGACACGACGCCGGTGGGGGAGGTGGCCGACGACGCCATGTTGGTGCTGGGCGGGGTGGACGCGTCGTACGGTCCGGTCAAGGTGCTCTTCGGCGTGGAGCTGGCGGTGAGCCGTGGGGAGGTCGTGGGCCTGCTCGGGACCAACGGCTCGGGCAAGTCCACCACGTTGAAGGTGGCGTCCGGCCTGCTGGGGGCCGGTCGGGGCCACGTGTGGTTCGAGGGCGCCGACATCACCAAGGTCGACGCGGTGGAACGGGTCAAGCGGGGCCTGGTGATGGTGCCCAGCGGGCGCAGCGTGTTCGCCTCCCTGACGGTGGCCGAGAACCTGCGCCTGGCCGGGTGGCTGTCCCGCCACGATCCGGAGTTCCTGGCTGCCACCCGGTCGCGGGTGCTGGAGCTGTTCCCTCGGTTGGCCGACCGCATGGACACGCCGGCGTCGGCCCTGTCGGGAGGGGAGCAGCAGATGCTGACGATCGCCCAGGCGCTGTACTGCCGGCCCCGCCTGCTGATGATCGACGAGCTGTCGCTCGGGCTGGCCCCCACGGTGGTGGCCGACCTGCTGGGGGTGGTGCGGGAGCTGGCCGCCGGCGGGATGACCGTGGTGGTGGTCGAGCAGTCGCTCAACCTGGCCACGTCGATCGCCCGGCGGGCGGTGTTCATGGAACGGGGTCAGGTGCGCTTCAGCGGGGCCACGCCCGACCTGGCCGCCCGCCCCGACCTGGTGCGCTCGGTCTTCCTC
>DATGAX010000373.1:0-2679 GCA_035312965.1 Acidimicrobiales bacterium | reverse complement strand
CATCCTGCCCGCCACGTCGCTCGCCGACCTGGTCGGCCAGGGTGGCCTGGTGATCACGCTCGACCCGCACACGCTGGTCCCCCAGCTGGCCTCGGCCATCACCGCCAACCCCGTGCTCAACCAGCTCGGCGGTCTGGGCGGCACCCTGGGGTCGATCGTCACCCAGGTCAACAACGCCCTCCAGCCGGTCACCAGCGCCCTCCCCGACGTGTCCCTCGGTGAGATCGCTATCGGCACCCCGGTCCGGGCCGTCAACAGCGACCCGGCGGCCAAGGTCCCCGGCACGCCCACCCCGGTGGGAACGGTCAGCAGCACCGAGGGGACCGACGCGTCGGGCGCGTTCGACCTGGCCCGGGTGTCCCTGGCGCCGACGGCCAACGGCACCACCACCGACCTGCTCAACTTCTTCCTCGGGCACCTGGAAGCAGCGTCCAGCCTGTCGGCGCCGATCATCTGCAACCTGCCCGTCATCAAGTCGGCCGATCCCACGTCGGTCACCGCCGGCCAGTCGTTCGACTACCACATCCAGGTTCCGGACCCCGCCAAGCTCGACCTCATCGACTGCAACCTCGACAACGTCACCGTCACCGACACGATCACCGACTTCCAGGGCGATCCGACGTTCTCGGTGACCTCGGCCCGCGACGACAAGACGGGCCAGGCCGGGACCATACAGACCATCTCGCCGACGCAGGCGGTCGTCACCTGGACCGGCCTCAGCTACCAGGTCGCGGCGACCGGCCATCCGCCCAACCCGCCCATCCCGCTCACCATCAGCATCTCGGTGCCAGTCACCTCACCGGCCGGCGTGATCAAAGACGTCGTGGTCGCCTCGGCCGTGACATCGGGGTGCCAGGGCGGCGTGGCCGGTACCGAGGACACATCGGCCGCCGCCGGCAACGGCGCCTCGCTCAACGGGTCGTTCACCCTCGACCAACCGTCGGTCGCCGCCATCACGCCACCCGCCGTGGCCCCCGCGTCCAGCCACCCGAAGTCCCTGCCCTTCACCGGGGCCATGGGCGGGTTCTGGCAGCCGGTGGGAGGTCTGGCCGCGCTGGCCGCCGGCGCAGGCGGCCTGATGCTCGTGCGCCGGGCCAAGCGTCTCCACCGCTCCTGAGGGCCAGGTTCCACCGCGGGCAGAATGCCGCCGGCCCTCTCGAGTAGGCGATCTGTCCGGAAGATCCGGTGTTTCGGCGATCGCTCGTTTGGTCGACCGTTTCCCGGCCCTGACCCGGCCCTTATGTACCTTTGAAATTCCTCCCACTAGCATTCTCGCATCCAGGGCCGGCATAGGGTGGGTGCCCGAGGACGCCAAGGAAGTGGCCGAGATCGAGCAGCAACTCAGGGGCAGGGCACACACCGCAGCGATCGCCGCACTGGAAGTCGTTCCGTTCGCGATGCTCATCGCCGACGGCGACGGTGAGGTGCTGGCCGTCAACGGGAAGTGGATGGAGTTGTCGGGGCTCGGGCGCGCCAATTCGCTCGGGCCGGGCTGGCTCAACGTGCTCGAACCCGATACTCGCCACCGCCTGCGCGAAGAGGTCCAGCGCATCGCCCAGGAGGGCGGGGGGGCGACGGTCGACCATCAGATCGGGACCTATCCCCACAAGCGGTGGGCCCGGTGGTGGATCAGCCGCCACGACCTCGACGGCCTGGCGCTGGTCGCCATCGGTGTAGCCGACGTCGACGAGGACTACACCCGCCAGGCCAACCTGTACCACCTGGCCACGCATGACTCGCTGACCGGCCTGATCAACCGCAGCCACTTCATCGAGTGCATCGACCAGGCCCTGCGCCGCAGCCAGCGCCAGGCCCGTCACGTCGCCGTGGTGTACGTCGACCTGGACGGCTTCAAGCGGGTCAACGACCAGGGCGGTCACTCGCTCGGCGACCGGGTCCTCTTCGCCATCGCCTCCCGCCTGCGCCATGCGGTGCGGTCGGCCGACATGGTGGCCCGCATCGGCGGTGACGAGTTCGCCGTCCTCTGCGAGGGGCTGGGCGCGGCCGAGCAGGCCGACGTGGTCGCCCGCCGCATCGCCATGGCCCTGACCGAATCAGTGGAGCTCGACGGTGAGCGCTGGTCGGTGGCCGCCTCCGTAGGGGCCGCCATCGACCGCGGCGACCCCGACAGCGCCGAGGAACTGGTCGACCGGGCCGACCGCGCCATGTACTCGGTCAAGCTCTCCCGCCGCCCGCCCATCGAGGCCGCCACCGAGGAGGATCTGGAGGCCGCCGCGGCCCGGGTCACCGGGGGGCGGCGGACCGAGGACGGCGACTTCGTGTACCCGCCCCGGCGCCCGGCCGCTCCGGAGGCTGTGGTCGCCGCCGCGGAAGGGCCCTTCGGCCACCCCGGCGGTGAGGGCCCCTTCGGCCATCCCGCCGCCGAGAGTCGATTCGACCACCCCGCCGCTGAGGCGCCCTTCGGCCGGGCCGCTCCCAGCGAGAGGCCCGTCGGCGGCCCGGGTGCGTCGGCGACGCCGTCTGCGGGACGCCTCGGTGTCCTGGAGCCCGATGAGGCCCGGCGGGCTCTGCGTGATCTGGCCGAGGCCGCCGGGGCCTTCACTCCCTCCGCCACCCCGCCGCGGGCCGCTCCCCGCCCGGCCGGCGACTCGGAGCCGGCCCGGCGCCGTCTTGCTGCCGACGTGCTCAGCCTGCGGGAGAGCATCGATTCGATCCGGC
>DATGAX010000372.1:0-4664 GCA_035312965.1 Acidimicrobiales bacterium | reverse complement strand
ATCGCGGCCAAGCTGTGCACCCGGGCCGTGTTCATGGAGAAGGGCGAGGTGCAGTTCGAGGGCCGGCCCTCCGAGCTGCTCGAGCGCGACGACATCGCCCGGGCCGTGTTCCTCGGCGAGAAGCGGGGGGCCGGCACCATCCACCCCTTGGGACAGGGGTGATGGCACCGCCCTGAGTCAACCCTGCCGTTCGGGGTAGAAGGCGGGCGGAGAGTCCTTCGACACGGGAGGTATCCCATGGCCACTCTCGCCCCCGCCCCGGCCAAGCAGCCGGTCATCAAGGCGGCCGGCCCGTATGGGCACCCGTTCCATCCCATCCTCGTCACGATCCCTATCGGGGCATGGGTCTCCAGCCTGGTCTTCGACATCGCCAGCCGGGTCAACTCGGCCGGATCACATTCGTTGGTCGACGCCGCCTATTGGCTGATCGGCATCGGAGTGGTCGGCGCCCTGGTGTCGGCCCTGTTCGGGCTGATGGACCTGCTCGCCATTCCGCGGCGCACCCGGGCGCTGCGCATCGGCCTGACGCACATGGGGATCAACCTGGTCATCGTGGCGCTGTTCGTCGTCGACTTCTTCTGGCGGCACAGCAACGACCACTACGCCATGGCCAAGGTCCCGCCCGGGCAGCTCGCTCTCAGTGCGGTCGGCATCGGCCTCCTTCTGGTGTCGGGTTGGCTGGGCGGCATGCTGGCCTACCGCTACGGCGTGCGGGTCGTGGACGAGGCCACCCAGAGCGAAGGTTTCCGTTAGGCCCGGTGCCACGATCCATCTGGTCCGGGACGATCAGCTTCGGCCTGGTCGCCGTCCCGGTCAAGCTGTACCCGGCGGTGCGCGATCACGAGGTGCACTTCCACCAGGTCGACCGCAGGACAGGGTCCCGGGTACGCAACAAGAAGGTGGCCGAGAAGACGGGCCGGGAGGTGGGACGGGACGACGTCGCCCTGGGCTACGAGCTCCAGAAGGGGGAGATGGTCGTCGTCGAGCCCGGCGAGATCGAGGATCTGCGTCCCCGCACCACCCGCTCGGTGGACATCACGGATTTCGTCGATCTGGCCGACATCGATCCCGTGTACTACAACCGGACCTACTGGCTGGCTCCCGACGGCGAGGGCGCCACCCGGCCGTACCGCCTGCTGGTGGCGGCCATGGAGGCCAAGGAGCGGGTGGGTATCGGGAGCGTCGTGATCCGCAACAAGCAGTACCTGGCCGCCATCCGGCCCCGCGAGCACGCCCTGGCCCTTTCCACCATGCACTTCGCCGACGAGGTGCAGCCCAAGGCTGACATCGAGGGCCTAGGGTCCCGAGCGGGGAAGCCGGACAAGCGGGAGCTGGACCTGGCCACGAGGATCATCGACTCCATGGCCGGCCCGTGGCAGCCCAAGCGCTACCGCGACACCTACACCACCGAGGTCCGCAAGGTGATCAAGGCCCATGCAGAGGGTCGCGACATCGTGACCGAGGACGAGGCGCCTGAATCGGCCAAGCTGGTCGATCTGATGGAGGCGCTCGAGGCGAGCCTCGAGGCCGGCCGGCCCAAGAAGGCCACGGGGCGCCGCAAGAGCGCCTGACGACCGCTCCACCGGGCCCCCGTTGGTCAGTCCAGAGCCGCCGCGGGCTGGGCCACCACCCCGTCCCCGGTTGACCCCGCCACCCGCAGCACCCGGGCCAGCGACCCGGGCATCCACCAGTTCCACCCGCCGAACAGCGACACCAGGGCCGGCACCAGCACGGACCTGACGATGCTGGCGTCGAGCAGGATGCCGAAGCCGAGGGCGGTGGCGAAGGTCTTGAGGTCGGTGCCCGGGCCCGACGCCAGGGCGACGAAGGCCAGGAACAGGATCAGCGCCGCGCTCGTCACCAGCCGCCCGGTCCGGCCGATCCCCTCCACCACGGCTTGGTCGGTCGAGCCGGTGCGGTCGTACTCCTCCCGGATGCGGGCCAGGATGAACACCTCGTAGTCCATGGACAGGCCGAACAGGAAGGCGAAGACCATGAGCGGCACCCAGAACGTGACCGCCCCGGTCGGGTGGATGCCGAAGAGGGCGACCGACCCGTGCCCGTACTGCCAGAACAGCACCATGAACCCGAGGGTGGCGGACAGCGTGATCAGGTTGAGCACCACCGCCTTCAGCGGCAGCAGCACCGACCGGAAGGCCCGGGCCAGGAGGATGAAGGTCAGCACGGCGATGATGGCCAGCATGTACGGGAAGTTGCCGTAGACCGCCTTCAAGAAGTCGAGCTGGTCGGCGCCCGCACCGGCCACCCCGATCACCCCCGGGATGGCGTGGGTCACCGACTTCACCCTGCGGACCACGCCGACCGAGGACGAGTTGACGGTCTCCTTGGTCGGGATGGCCACGACGATGCTGTGGCCGTCGGCCGTCTCGCCCGGGCCGGTCGCCACGACGGCGTCGGCCACGCCGGGGACCTGCCGGACGGCTGACACAACCGTGGGGACGGCCGAGCGGTCCACGAGGATCTCCATCGGGGTCAGAACCCCGGTCGACATCCCGCCGGCCTCGAGGGCATGGATGGAGTCGTAGGCCGGTCCGGCCTTGGCCAGCGACGCCGAGGACGCCACGCCGATCTTGATCCCCAGGAACGAGGCGAAGAGCAGGCCGAGGGCCAGCAGGGCCACCGCCGCCGCGGCCAGGCGGTTCTTGACCACCCCCTTCGCCCACGCGCTCCACGCCCGGCTGGCCCGGTTCTCGTGGCGGATCTTCGGCCAGTCCACACGGGGCCCGATGCCACCCAGGATGGCGGGGGTCAGTGTCAGCGTCGTGAACACGCTGGCCAGCGGGATCAGTGCCCCGCCCAGGCCGATGCTGCGCATGAACGGCACCGGTAGGACGACCAGAGCCAGGAGCCCGATGGCCACTGTGACCCCGCTGAACACCACGGCCCGGCCCGCCGTGTCCATGGCGGTGACGACGGCGTCGTGGTTGTCCCGCCCGTGGTCGCGTTCCTCCCGCCAGCGGGTGACGAACAGCAGGGAGTAGTCGATGGCCACGCCGAGGCCGATGAGGGCGACGAGGAACTCCACGATGAAAGAGACATGGGTCACGTAGGTCAGCGGCAGCAGGAGGATGAAGGTGGTCAGGATCGACGCCGCCGCGATGACGAGGGGCAGGAAGGCGAGGAACGAGGCGAAGACGAAGGCCAGCACGGCCAGCGCGCCGAGAGCTCCGAGGAAGGTCTCGGCCAGCACGCCGGGGCCGTTGCCCTTGGAGCTGCCGGCGGCCAGGGCGTCCTCGCCGGTGACGCCGACGGAGGACCCGGCGGGAGCGGCGGCGGTCAGGGCGGCGCGGATCTTGTCGGTCGGGAGGCCGGCCGTCGGGTTGTGCAGGAACCGGTGGAACACCATGGCGTAGGCGGTTCGGCCGTCCTTGGTGCGGAAGGCGTTCGCGTCGCCGGTGTTCGCTTCGTCGACCAGCCGGGTGTCCGGCACGTGCGACGCGATGGCGGCGAAGGCCGAACCGATGGCGGCGCCGTGGGCCGCGACGGACTGGCCGGCCGGCATCGTGATGCTCACGATGTAGGGCTGCGTCTTGCCGCCGGCGTGGAACTCGGCGTCGATCTTGTTGGCCGTGTCCGTGCCGGGTTGGCCGGGCAGGGAGAAGTCGATCATCAGGCGCTTGGTCGTCTGGCCGGTGAGGGCGACGCCGATCACGACGATCAGCAGCCAGATGACCGCTACGCGTTTGCGGTGATGCAGGACGGCTTCAGCCAGGCGGCGCATATCGAGGCTCCATCAAACGGGGGACGGCTGGACAGTACAGAGGGGGGACGGAAGGCGGCGCCGGATTTCATCTGTAGCACAGGAGGAATCCGGACCGCTGCAGTGCGACACGTGCCGCGACGTGCCGCGCCGGCTTCCCGGGCCGACGGCTCGTATAGCTTCGTTCCCTTGCGGGAGAAGCGGTACCGGAGAACCGCGGCGTCCAGGGTGACCGCGGGGTTGGCGGCGATCGGGCTGGCGGCCGGCGGGTGCAGCTCCGTCCCTCGGGCCGGGGACCGACCCCGCGGAGCCCCCACGACGGCCGGGGCCACGACGACGTCGTCGCCCGCCCGGACGACGACCACCGCCGTCCCCCGGGCCCCGTTCCCCGTCGTATCCACAGAAGTCACGGTGACCCGAGGCGCACGTCGGTTCGGGGTGGAGGTCCTCTACCCGCGGCCGTCGAGCGGGAGACCGATCCCGCTGGTCGTCTTCTCTCCCGGCTACGACATCGATCCGGGCGTCTACGGCCCCTTGGTGACGGGCTGGGCGTCCCTCGGTCTGGTCGTCGCGGTACCGGACTACCCCTACACATCGCCTGGGACGCCAGGTGGGGTGGACGAGGCCGACATCGTGAACCACCCGGCCGACCTCGAGGCGACCATCGACGATCTGCTCGCCGTCTCGGGCCCGGCCGCCCCGTTCTCCCGGATGATCGACCCGGCGCGCATAGCAGTGGCCGGTCACTCCGACGGGGCGGTCGTCGCCGACGCCGCGGTCGCCGACAGCTGCTGTGCCGATCGGCGCATCCGGGCCGCCGCCATCCTGTCCGGTTCGGAGCTGACCAGCTTCCGCGGCACGTACGGCCCGGCGCCGGTCCCTTTGCTGGTCATTCAGGGGGACACCGACACCATCAACCCGCCCGCCTGCTCCGAGCAGATAT
>DATGAX010000371.1:0-2618 GCA_035312965.1 Acidimicrobiales bacterium | reverse complement strand
CCTTGAGCACGGGACGGCCACGCTCGATCGCCAGTTGCTGCACTACCCGGAGCCGGCAGCCCTCGGTGTCGAGGTCCTCCCAGCGCAAGCCGAGCACCTCTCCCCTGCGCAGTCCGGTCACCAGCGCCAGGTGGAAGGCGGCTCCGAGCCGGTGCCCACACGTAGCGGCGACAAAACACCTGGCCTCCTCGAGCGTCCACCCCAGCCGCCGATGCGTGCGGTCCCGGCGGGGCGGCTGAGTCCGGGCGACCGGGTTGCGTGGGAGCCGGCCGCGCTCGACAGCCTCCTGGAGGGCCATGGACAACACCTTGCGCACCAGCCGGGCCGAGGTAGCGCCGAGGCGGGGCTTCTTCCCCTCCCGCGCCACGGTCAGCTCGCCCACCCAGGCGTCGACGATCTCCGGGGACAGGTCGCCCAGACGCACCGCACCCAGGGCCGGCACGATGTGGCGGCGCACCGCCCATCTGTACTGGTCGAGCGTGCTGGGCTCCACCCGTCCCGACTTCGAGGGGAGCCAGGCTCCCTCGAGGAACTCCTCGATCGTCTCCGTCTCCGAGCCTGCTCGGCCCTCGGCCAGCTCCTTCCGCCGGGCCATAGCCGCCCTCTTCGTGTCGAAGGTGCCCAGCTGCCTGACCCGGCGGCGGCCGGAGGTCGGGTCGTAGCCGCCCTGGCGCACCACCCACTTGCCCCGCTGCCGGTGCACCTCGGGCTCGCCGACCTTGACCCACTCCATGTCAGCAGGATCGTACCGGTGCGGTGTGACTCCTGCATACATTCTGCATACATCGCCCGGAGACAAGAAGAGCCGGTGCTCGCCGCACCGGCTCTGACCAGGTCTTTTACTGTCGGGCTGGCCGGATTTGAACCGGCGACCTCTTGACCCCCAGTCAAGCGCGCTAACCAAGCTGCGCCACAGCCCGTGTGCTCGATGGTAGACCCGCCCGGTCAGCCGACGCGGTGGACGACCCAGACCACCCCCTGGTAGGCCCGGAACCCGAGGTACACGACCAGCGCGGAGAGCATGACCTTGAAGTGCCACGGGGCCCTAGGGGGAGCGGCGATGACCCGCCCGCACGACGGGCACTCCCCGCCCGTGCCCAGGCTGGGCGGGTTCCAGAACCGGCTGCAGTCCTCGCACCACGGCACGATCGCCCTACCCGGGCTCGGAGCGGTCCCGAGGACCGGCGACGGCCACCCGGCTGGGCACGGGATGGGCGACCATCTCCGTCACCAGGGCCGAGGCCGCCAGCACGCGCTCGAGGGACACCCCCGTCTGCACCCCGAGGTCGTCGAGGAGATGCACCAGGTCCTCGGTGGCCAGGTTCCCGCCCGCCCCCGCGGCAAAGGGCGAGCCCCCGATGCCGCCGGCGGCGGTGTCGAAGCGGGTGACGCCCCGCTCGAGAGCGGCGTAGGCGTTCACCAGGGCGGTCCCCCGGGTGTCGTGCAGATGCAGCCCGACGTCCGGGCCCACAACCTCAAGGAGGTCGTGGACGCGCCTGGGGGTCGCCATACCCGTGGTGTCGGCGAAGGTCAGCGACATGGCGCCGACCTCCTTGAGCCTCTCGCCCAAGCGGTTGACCTCGACGGGAGCGATGTCGCCCTCGTAGGGCGAGCCGAAGGCGCAGGACACGACCGCGTCGACGGGAAGAGCGCGGGGCGCGACCAGCTCTGTGACCTCGGCCACGGCGGAGACGGACTGGTCGATGGTCATGTGCACGTTGCGCTCGTTGTAGACAGGCGAGGCCGACACCGTCACCGTCAGCCCGTCCACGTCCGCTTCCAGCGCCAGCTCGGCTCCCTTGCGGTTGGGAACCAGGGCGAGGTAGCGCACCGTCGGCTTCCGCCGCAGCGCAGCCATCACCTCGGCCGCGCCGGCCATGGCCGGCACCGCCCGGGGGGAGACGAAGGAGACGGCCTCGATCTCCTGCAGCCCGGCTTCGGCCAGGGCATCCACCAGCGCCGCCCTCTCCTTGGGAGCAACGGGTTCCTCGGCCTGCAGGCCGTCCCGGGGGCCCACCTCTCGGATGCGAACGACGGCCGGTAGCGAGGATCTCCCCACGACCGTCCTCACACCGGCGGCACGCCGTGGCGCCGCTTGGTGAAGCTGCGGTCCTTCCCCTCGGCCATGGCCAGGCGCCGCACCAACTCCCCTCGGAGGTCCTCGGGCTCCACGACGGCATCGACCACCAGGTCCGAGGCCAGGCGCAACAGGTCGACGTCGGCCTCGTACTCGGCCCGGCGCTCGGCGACGAAGGCGGCCCGCTCGGCCGGGTCCTCGATGGCGGCGATGCGGTTGGCGTAGACCGCGTTGACGGCCGCCTCCGGTCCCATCACCGCGATCTGGGCCGACGGGAGAGCCAGGCAGGCGTCGGGCTCGAAGGCGGGTCCTGACATGGCGTACAGGCCGGCGCCGTAGGCCTTTCGCACCACCACGCAGATCTTGGCCACGGTCGCCTCGGCCACCGCGGTGATCATCTTGGCTCCGTGGC
Organism: Acidimicrobiales bacterium; assembly: GCA_035312965.1. Classification (GTDB taxonomy): domain Bacteria; phylum Actinomycetota; class Acidimicrobiia; order Acidimicrobiales; family Palsa-688; genus JAKCDU01. The sequence goes on along the minus strand of DATGAX010000371.1, from coordinate 129 downwards.
GGATGATCCCCTGCCGCTCAACCTGGGTGCCCACCATGAAGCCGGGCACGTCGGCCAAGAACACCAGGGGAACGTTGAAGGCGTCGCAGCACCAGATGAAGCGGGCGGCCTTGTCGGCGGAGTCGACGA
>DATGAX010000370.1:0-5968 GCA_035312965.1 Acidimicrobiales bacterium | reverse complement strand
GCTGCCGGCGCATCTTCGCCCAGAAACGGGTGGGCCACGCCGGGACGCTCGACCCCGACGCCACCGGCGTGCTCGTCGTCGGTCTGGGCCGGGCCACCCGCCTCATGCAGTACATGACCGGGCTGGACAAGGCGTACTCCGCCCGCATCGTCCTCGGCGCCGCCACCACCACGCTGGACGCCGCCGGGGAGGTCACCGGTAGCTGGGACATGTCGGGCGTCGCCCTGGACGACGTCCGCCGGGCGGCCGAGAAGCTGACCGGGCCGATCGACCAGATCCCTCCCATGGTGTCGGCGGTCAAGGTCGGCGGGCGCCGGCTGCACCAGCTGGCCCGCCAGGGGGTCGAGGTGGAGCGGCCGGCGCGCCCCGTCACGGTCCACCGCTTCGACTGCCTGTCCCTCGACGCCGGGGTGGTGCGGGCCGAGATCGAGTGCTCGTCCGGCACGTACATCCGGGTCCTGGCCGACGACCTCGGCCGCCTTCTCGGCGGTGGGGCCCACGTCGGCCGGCTCCGGCGCACCTCGGTGGGGCCGTGGCGCGACGCCGACGCCACGCCGCTCGACGCCACCGGTCCCGATCGCGTTCACCCGCCCGCCGCCATGCTGCCGTGGCTCGAGGCCGTGACGGTGGCAGGCGATCGGGAGGCGGACGTGCGACACGGACGCCCTTTGTCCGGAGACGACCTGGGAGCACGAGGGGGCGGGCCGTGGCGCGTGGTGGACGCCTCGGGCGACCTGCTGGCCGTCTACGAGCCGGACCGGCGTATCGTTCTCGTCTGATGGAAGTGCTGCACCACCCCGGCAACTGCCAGGCCGGGCGGCCCTGCGCCGTCACCATCGGCGCCTACGACGGCGTCCACACCGGCCACCGCCTGGTCATCGACCGGGTGCGCCACGCCGCCGCCGAGCAGGGCTTGGCGTCGGCCGTCGTCACCTTCGACCGCCACCCGGCGTCGGTCGTCCGGCCTGAGTCCGCCCCGCGGCTGCTGACCGACATGGACCAGAAGCTGGAGCTGCTGGGCGAGACCGGCGTCGACTACGTGCTGCTCGTCCACTTCGACGAGGTTCGGGCCGGGGAGACGGCCGAGGAGTTCGTCGGGGAGGTGCTGGCCGGCTGCCTGGACACCAAAGCGGTGATCGTCGGCCACGACTTCCATTTCGGCCGGGGCCGCAAGGGCAACGTCCCCATGCTCCAGGACATGGGCGCCGTGATGGGGTTCGACGTGACCGGATTGCGCCTGTTCAGCGGCGGCCTGGGGCGCGAGCCGATCTCCTCCACCCGCATCCGGAAGCTGCTCGAGGAGGGACAGGTCGGGGAGGCGGCGTCGCTCCTCGGCCGACCCCACCAGCTGCGGGGCACGGTCGCCCACGGGGACAAGCGGGGGCGCCTGCTCGGCTTCCCCACCGCCAACGTGTCGCTCCCCGAGTACATGGCCCTGCCCGCCGACGGCGTGTACGCCGGTTGGTACCGCCGCCCCGACGGCTTCCGCCGCCCCGCCGCCATCTCCCTCGGCCGGCGGCCCACCTTCTACGAGGAGGCCGGGATGCGGCTGCTTGAGTGCTACCTCCTCGACTTCGACGGGGACCTCTACGACCAGCCCGCCCACGTCGACTTCGTCGCCCACCTGCGCTCCCAGGCCCGCTTCGAGTCGGCCCATGCGCTCGTCGACCAGATGGGCCGCGACGTGGCGACCACCCGACTGGTCCTGGGGGTCTGAGGGCCGCCGTTCACTCGTCGGGCGGGCGGCGGCGCTGGTCCTTGAGCTCGCCGCGGCGGCGTTTGTCGCTCAGGCGCTTGCGCCGGGCGGCGACCGTCGGCCGGGTGGGGCGCCGGGGTGGGGGCGGGGGGCGCAGCGCCTGGCGCAGCTTGTCCACCAGCCGCTCCAGGGCCAGGTCGCGGTTGCGGGCCTGCGAGCGGGTGTCGCTGGCGGTGACCGAGACGACCGGCCCGAGGTTGCGGCGCAGGCGGTGCCGGGCCCAGGCGGGCAGGTCGGCCCGCTCCAGGTCGAGCACGGCCTCGGCCCTGGTGTTGGAGGTGTTCACGTGCTGGCCGCCGGGACCGCCCGAGGCCGAGAAGCGCCATTCGACGGCGCCGCGGTCGAGCTGGACGCCCTGGCCCAGGTCGATCCCGGGGTCGCTCATGGCCTGCTAAGCTGATGCGCTGACCGGGTGGACCGGTCGCGCCCGGGTGAGCGGCCCCGTCGGGGATTCGTCGATCCGGGCTCGTACGAAGACGACCTCAAGGAATACCCGTATTCATGCCAGACAAAGCCGCAACGATTGCGACGTACCGCACCCACGAGACCGACACGGGCTCGCCGGAGGTGCAGGTCGCCATCCTCAGCGAGCGTATCGCCCATCTCACCGAGCATCTCAAGGTGCACAAGGGCGATCACCACACCCGCCGGGGCCTGATGAAGCTCATCGGACGCCGACGGCGCCTGCTCGACTACGTCCGTAAGAACGATGTCGAGCGCTACCGGGAGCTCATCTCCCGCCTCGGCCTGCGTCGCTAGGCGCCCGAAGACCACCCTCATCCGAGCGGCGGTAGGGCGGTCAGCTGCCAGTCGAGGATTCCCCGGCCCCCCCAGGTGGGGCGGGGGCTCATCGACTGGGAACTGGCCGGGCGCCGCTCTTCAAGAAAGGAGCGAGCCGTATGGCCGCCAATTCCACACTCACCGCAACATCGGTGTCCCGCCCCATCACCGGTCGCGACACCACACTGAAATTCGAGACGGGGCTCCTGGCTCCGCAATCGCAGGGTGCCGTCGTCGCCACCATCGGCGAGACGACGGTGCTGGCCACCGCCAACGCCGCCACGTCGGTGCGGGAAGGGATCGATTTCTTCCCTCTGACCGTCGACGTCGAGGAGCGCATGTACGCGGCCGGGAAGATCCCCGGCTCGTTCTTCCGCCGGGAGGGCCGCCCGGCCGACACCGCCATCCTCAACGCCCGCCTGATCGACCGGCCCCTGCGGCCCAGCTTCGCCGACGGCTACCGCAACGAGACCCAGGTGGTCATCACGGTCCTCGGGGCCGACCTGGAGAACCCGCACGACGTCCTGTCCATCAACGCCGCGTCCGCCGCCCTCATGCTCTCGGGCATCCCGTTCGAGGGCCCCATCGGCGCCGTCCGCATCGCGTGGAGCGCCGACGGCGAGTGGATCGCCCACCCCACGTACCAGGAAGGTGACGAGTCGGCCTTCGAGCTGGTCGTCGCCGGCCGCCAGCTGGACGACGGCGACATCGCCATCATGATGGTCGAGGCGGGCGGCACTCCGGCCGCCTGGGAGCTGTTCCAGAACGGCACCCCGAAGGTGACCGAGGAGGCCATCGCCGACGGCCTGGAGGCTTCGAAGGCCTGGATCCGGGACAGCATCGAGCTCCAACGGGAGCTGCTCGCCCAGGTGGGCAGCCGGGCCCCCATCGCCTACGTGCCGCAGAAGGACTACGGCGACGACGTGGCCGCCCGCGTCGAGGAGGTCGGCCGGGCCCGCGTCGACTCGGTGACCACCATCACCGCCAAGGCCGAGCGCGAAGCGGCCCAGGACGAGGTGGCCGCCGCCATCATCGCCGAGCTCTCCGCGGAGTTCCCCGACCGGGCGGGCGAGATCAAGTCCGCCGTACGATCCCTCACCAAGAAGCTCGTCCGGGAGCGCATCGCCGCCACTGGGGTGCGCATCGACGGGCGGGGGGCGGAGGACATCCGGTCGGTGTCGGCCGCGGTCGGCGTCGTGCCGACGGCGCACGGATCCGGTCTGTTCCAGCGGGGCGAGACCCAGGTCCTCAACATCACCACCCTCGGCATGCCCCGCATGGACCAGCTTCTCGACACAATCGGGGTGGACGCGAAGAAGCGGTACATGCACCACTACAACATGCCCCCCTACGCCAACGGCGAGACGGGCCGCGTGGGCAGCCCCAAGCGCCGGGAGATCGGCCACGGCCTCCTCGCCGAGCGGGCCCTGCTCCCCGTCGTGCCCCCGGTGGAGGAGTTCCCCTACGCCCTGCGTCTGGTATCGGAGGTGCTGTCGTCCAACGGCTCGACCTCGATGGGCTCGGTGTGCGCGTCCAGCCTGTCCCTGATGGACGCCGGCGTGCCGATCAAGGCCCCCGTGGCCGGCATCGCCATGGGCCTGGTCAAGGTCGGTGACCGGTACATCACCCTCACCGACATCCTCGGCGCCGAGGACGCCTTCGGCGACATGGACTTCAAGGTGGCCGGCACGTCGGACTTCGTGACCGCCCTCCAGCTCGACACCAAGATCGACGGGCTCCCGGCCGACATCCTGGGCGCCGCGCTGCGCCAGGCCTACCAGGCCCGGGTGGCCATCCTGGAGGTCATGGCCGGCGCCATCTCGGAACCCCGGTCCGAGGTGCGCGAGACGGCACCCAAGATCGTCAGCCTGGAGATCCCGATCGACAAGATCGGCGAGGTGATCGGCCCCAAGGGCAAGGTCATCAACGCCCTGCAGCAGGAGACCGGCACCGACATCGCCGTCGACGACGACGGGATGGTCGGCACCGTGACCATCGGCGCCCGCGACAGCGGCGCCGTGGCCGAAGCCAAGCGGCGCATCGAGATGATCCTCGACCCGCCCAAGGCCGAGGTCGGCGCCACCTACACCGGCCGGGTCGTCAACGTCACCAAGTTCGGCGCCTTCGTCAACATCCTCCCCGGCCGTGACGGCCTGGTCCACATCTCGAAGCTCGGGCGGGGCAAGCGGGTGGAGAGGGTGGAGGACGTGCTCGACCTCGGTGACGAGGTGGAGGTCCGGGTGGACGACATCGACCCGCAGGGGAAGGTGTCGTTGTCCCTGGCCGGCGAGGCGCCCGAGGGCCACGAGGGCGGCTCGTCCGGGTCCTCTCGGTCGTCCGGGTCGTCCGGGTTCTCCGGGTCGTCCGGGTCTTCCGGGTCGGGTTCGGGCGGGTCCGGCGGGTCCGGCGGCGGCTCGGGGGCGGCCGAGGCTGCAGGTGACGAGCTGTCGTTCGAGGCCAGCTGGGAGGCCGAGGCGGTGGCCACCTTCGGCGATCTCGGGCCGGCCGGCAACGGCGACCTGGGTGACCGTGGTGACCGCGGCGATCGGGGCGACCGGGCGCCGCGCCGCAACCCCCGCCGGCGCCGGCCCTGAGCCGCCCGCCGGTGGGCCACCAGTCGACGACCCTCGACGGTGGCCTCACCGTGGTCACGGAACGGATGGCCGACGTCCGGTCGGTCAGCGTCGGCTTCTGGGTCGGCACAGGGTCGGTGGACGAGCCGGACGCCGAGTCCGGGGCGTCGCACTTCCTGGAGCATCTGCTCTTCAAAGGCACCGAGGAGCGCACGGCCCGCAGCATCGCCATGGCCGTCGACTCGGTCGGCGGCGACATGAACGCGTACACCACGAAGGAGTACACGGAGTAGGCCAGGCCCCGCTCCTCCCGGATCGACTGGAACAGGCGGCTGGACATCCCCCCGCCGAGCACGTGCTCGACGATGGCCATGGCGTGGCGTTCCTCGTCATCGCGGTCGGGGCCGGCCACGCCGACGGCCAGGTGCGACTGCTCGGTGTCGCGCTCCACTTCGAACCGCCCGCCGGCCGGCGCCGGCGGAGCCGCCCGCCCCACCGCCGCCGAGGCGGCGGCCGATGGTGTCACTGATCCCGTGGCCGCTGATCCGATGGCGGCTGATCCCATGGCCGCCCGTACCGGTGCTCCACCGTTCGCCGCCCGGGGCAGGGCGGCGGAGACCACGGCGCAGATCCGGTCGTGATCGACGGCGCCGGCGGCGGCCACCACGACGTTCGGCGCCACGTAGTGGGCGGCGTGGAACGTCCCCACGTCGGCCACGGACATGCCCGACACGGTGGCGGGCGTCCCGAGCACGTCCCGTCCCAGCGGGTGGCCCGGCCACAGGCCGGAGGCCAGGACGTCGTGGACCAGGTCGGCCGGCTCGTCGGCGTGCATCAGGATCTCCTCGAGGATGACCTG
>DATGAX010000369.1:0-3269 GCA_035312965.1 Acidimicrobiales bacterium | reverse complement strand
CAGGAGGAGGCCGTAGAAGCCGTCGACATAGGCCCTCACCATCCGTTCGAGGGTGTCGTCGCTGACCGACCGGACCATCCATTGCTCCACGTAGTCCCGGATGAACCCGTTGATGGGGTCGATGACGGCGCGCTCGAAGAGCTGCGCCTTGGTGCCGAAGTGGCGAAACAGCAGCGCCTCGGAGACGCCGGCCTCGAGGGCGATGTCACGGGTGGTGGCGCCGGCGAAGCCTTTGGCCGCGAACAGCGACCGCGCCGCCTCGACGAGCAGGTTCTGCACCTCCCTCGAGCCCCGGCGGTACTCGGCCGGCGGCCGATGGCGTTCAGTCGTTGGGGTCATGGTGGATGATCCCTTCCCGCAGGCAGTGGGTGATTTCGCCCACGATCTCGTCCCTGGACGGCTGCCCGCCGGGAGGGAAGAGCCAGTCGGCGAAGACGGCCATGGCAAAGACCATGGCGAAGGTGACGGGCACCGGCGCCGGAACCTCGACGCCGTCGAGCCCCCGCACGGCGAGCTCGAGCTCGGCCGCCACGTGGAGCCGGCCGAGGGCGGCGGCCAGCTCCGGCTGGTCCGAAAGGTTGATCTCATGGGCCTGGGCGGCCAGCAGCGCCAGAACCAGATCCCGGTTTTCCGACAGCAGGTCGTACAGCCACCCGACGTCGTCGCCCCGGCCCATGTCGGTGACGTGGGCGTCCATCAGGCGCTGGAACGGCGCCACGATGGCCAGTTCGAACAGCTTCGCCTTGGTCCCGAAGTAACGGAACAGCAGGGCCTCCGAGACACCGGCCGCCTCGGCGATCTCCCGGGTGCTGCTGTGGGTGTAACCCCGGGCGGCGAACACCTGCCGGGCGGCTCCGAGGAGGAGGTCGCGCACCTCCTCCGAGGATCGTCGCCTCCGGGAGTGACCATTTCCGTTCTCCACAACTCCTCCGAGGGCGGGCGGTCGATGGCCTCGATTTTTGCCATCTTGACCGGATCGCGGTTGGCAGCTTAGAGTGTGAGTACTCGCTCCAATGTAGCGAGTTGGTACTCGCTCTACAAGGTCCGAGATCAAGGGTCCGATCCGACAGCCGTTCCGGGCCCCGACGCCGTCGAGGGGGACACATGTCCAGAAGGAACACTCCGTTGGCGAGGCTGCTGGTCGCCATGGTCGCTGTACCGCTGGTCGGCGCCTGCGGGACGCGCCTCGACCACTCCGCCATCCAGAACGCCGCCTCCCGGGTGATCACCGCCCCCGGCGCCGCTCCGGGAGTCACGGCCGGCGCCTCGGAAGCCCCGGCGGCCGATCGGGGCACGGCGGCGACACCCGGTAGCGAGAGCTCCGCCGCCGTCTCCGCTGCGGCGGCCACGCCCGCCGCCGGAGGTACCTCCCCGGCGGCCGCCGGGGGGACCGCAGCCCGGACCCATACGCCCGTTGCGGGTGGCGCCACAGCCTCGGGCGCGGCCGGGGCATCATCCGGTGGCGCCGCCGCCACCCCCACGCCGGGGGCGGCGACTCCCGGGGCGGCCAATCCCGCCCCCGGCGCCACGCCCGGAGCGGCGACGGCTCCGACGAAGTCGACCATCACCGTCGGCAACGTGGGTGATTACAGCGGGATCGTCGGCTCCGTCCTGAAGGACGGCGGCCCCATGGCCCAGGTCATCGCCCGCTCGATCAACGACAACGGGGGCCTCAACGGCCATCCGGTGAAAGTCGTCGTCGGCGACGCCGCCGGTGACCCGTCCCGGGCCCTATCGATCGTGCGGGACATGGTCGAGAGCAAGGGGGTCACCGTCTTCATGGCCAACTTCTGGGTCCTCTCCGGCAACGGGGCCCGGGCCTACCTCGAGGACAAGAAGATCCCTGTGGTGGGTGGCGACGTCGCCAGCGCCGTGTGGTTCAAGAGCCCCATGTTCTTCCCGATGGGCTCGTCGTTCGACACCCTCTCGGTCGGTTCGCTCAAGACGATGGTCGACCTCGGCCACAAGAAAATTGCCATCGCCTACTGCGCCGAGGTGGAGGCCTGCCACGTCTACCACGACGCCGCCGCCGCCCGGGCGGCCAGCGTCGGCGCCACGATCGTCTACAGCGCCCAGGTCTCGCTGGCCCAACCGGACTACACCGCCGAATGCCTCCAGGCCCAGCGCAGCGGCGCGGAGGCCCTGATGCTCGGGGTGGAGTCCACCGCCCTGTCCCGCTTCGCCCGCTCCTGCAAGCAGCAGGGCTTCACGCCACCCCTGGTCACGGCCAGCCTGTCGATGATCGCCTCGACGGCGAAGGACCCGAACCTCGAAGGGATCCTGGCCCCGGTGGCGACCTTCCCCTTCGCCGCCAACGACCTGCCCGCCACCCGGGAGTACAAGGCGGCCCTGGCCCGCTACGCCCCCACCCTGGAGGAGGGGGGCACCACCTCGGCGGCGTGGGTCTCCGGGGCCCTGCTCCGGGAGGCGTCGAAGGCGCTGCCCGACCAGCCGACGTCGGCCGACTTCCTGAAGGGCCTGTGGCAGATCAGGAACAACACCCTCGGCGGTCTGACCGGGCCCCTCACGTTCCGGGAGGGCCAGCCAGCCCCGGACTTCACCTGCTACTTCCTGCAGAGCATCTCGGGCGGCAAGTTCACGGCGCCCATCGGCACCAGGCAAACCTGCCTCTAACGCACAGGACGGGAGATCGACATGGAACTCGGAAAGTGGATCCGCCTGGCCGGTGACCGGGCCGCCGCCGTTGCCCTCGTCGCCTTCGGCACCGTCGTGGTCGTCATCGGATGGATCGGGGTGAGCGGCAAGGCCTACCCCGCCGAGCAACTGCCGTTCATCATCTCCGGTGGCATCGGTGGGATGTGCATCCTCGGGCTCGGAGGCCTCCTGTGGCTGTCGAGCGACCTGCGGGACGAGTGGACGGCCCTCGACCGCATCCAGGCGGCGCTGACCGACCTGGCCGGTACCGACCTCGTCGACCGCAGCGGCCTCGAGCGGGCGGCGGCGCTGTCCAGCGATCGCACCAACGGTGCGTCGTCCGGGGATCCGACCCGGACCCTCGTCACGACCAGCCCGGCGGCAGGGTCGTGAAGATCGCCGCCGTCGAGATGGTGCACCGCGCCGGGCCGGCCGGGCTGTGGTCGGTCCGGGACCGCCGCACCGTGGTCGCCTGGCTGTCGATCGGCGCCGCCCTGGTCGGTCTGTCGTGGTTCCTGGCCGCCGGCCGCTCCGACCCGGCCGACCAGCTCGGGCCCCTCAGCCTCGGCGTGGCCGGCGGGCTCGTCTGGCTGTCCGGTCTCCTGACCGGTGTC
>DATGAX010000368.1:0-2018 GCA_035312965.1 Acidimicrobiales bacterium | reverse complement strand
CACGGACTGGGGATAGGACGCTCGGGCGGTGTCTTCAGGTTCCCGCCCATCAGATCGGCCACGGCGGCCCGGCCCCGGGCGATGCGGGACCGGACCGTACCGGGGGGGATGTCGAGGACCTCGGCGATCTCGGCGTACTCGAGCCCACAGAGGTCGCGCAGCACCACGGCGGCCCTGAACTCGGGCGTCACCCGGGCCAGGGCGGCGTCGACGTCGACGCGGTCGGCCACCACACTCTCGACCGGGGCCGGGGCGGGTCTGCTGCCGCCCAGGGTGGCCCCTCCGTTGGCGGCTCCATCGTCCTCGGGCAGGCCCGGGGTGGGCCGGCGCCGCCGCCTGCGGAGCTCGTCCAGGCAGACGTTCACCGCCACCCGGTAGGCCCAGGTGCCGAAGCCGCTGCCACCGGTGAAGCGGGGCAGGCCCCGCACGATCTTGATGAGGGCCTCCTGGGTGGCGTCCTCGGCGTCGGCGGCATGGCCCGTCATCCGCCGGCAAACGGCGTGCAGCCGTTGGTGGTGGCGGCGGAGCAACGACTCGAGGGCATCGTCCTGGCCCTGCTGGGCGGCGGCGACGAGCGCGGCGTCGTCGGGCTCGTCGGCGGTGACGTCGATGGGCCGAGCGTATCTGCGAGGGCAGGCCCGGCCGGGGTGTCTCTATCCGGGAACGTGGAAGGCGACGCCGATGCATCCGGGGCCGGCGTGGGTGCCGATGACGGGTCCGATCTCACCCACGAGAATGCCATCGCGGGGGTACACGGCGCCCAGGAGATCGAGGAGATGGTCCACGTCGGCGGCGCGGGCGTGCATGACGGCAAGGTTCTCGACCTCGCCGGCCTCGCGCACCTTGGCCACCAGGTACTGCAGCGACCGGCCCCGGGTGCGCTGGCGCGACTCGCTCTCCACCACGCCGTCTCGCACCTCGATGATGGGTTTGATTGAGAGCAGCGACCCGAGGAAGGCCTCGGCGCCTCCGATGCGTCCGCCCCTCTTGAGGTTCTCGAGAGTGTCGAGCGCCCCGAACACGCGGGTGCGACCGACGAGGTCCTCGGCCGCACCGGCCACGTCGTCCAGGGCCTTTCCGTCCCGGGCCATGCGCGCCGCGGTCAGAGCCATCAAACCCAGGCCGATGCTGACCGAGCGCGAGTCGACGACCCGCACCGGGACGCGATCGGCGACAGCCTGGGCGGCGGTGATGGCCGACTGGTAGGTCGCGGACAGAGCCGAGGACAGCGTGACGCACACCAGGCCGGTCGCGCCTGCCGCCGCAGCTCGGTCGTAGGCCTCCTGAAAGGCGCCCGGGGAAGGTGCCGCCGTCTCGGGCAGTCGCGGGGTGCGGGCGCAGCGGGCCCAGAAGTCCTGGGGTGTGAGGTCGCGGCGGTCGAGGAGCTCCTCCTCGCCGAAGCGGATGGTCAGGGGAACCACGTCGATGCCCTGCTCATCGGTCAGCCCGGGGGGCAGGTCGCAGCCGCTGTCGGTGATGACGCCCACGCCGGTCACCGGTCCTGCCTACCTGGCGGGCTTGGCCGTGACGGTGACCTTCACCCGGTACCAGCTCTTGGTCTGGTCGACGTGCTTGAGCACCATGGAGAACGCCTCCTTCTCGACGCTCAGGTGGACCACGCCGAGCTCGTCGACCGAGAAGGAGTTGGGGACGAGGCTCACGCTCTTCTCCTGGGCGATGGTGGTGGCCGCGGCCAGCGCCTGGTCAGGGGTGGCGTGACTGTCTTTCAGGACGAAGGCGGCCTGGTCGGCCGCGGCGTGGGCCGCGTCGTCGACCTGGGCTCGCACGACGAGGGGCGAGCCGGCCTCGACCACGACGGCGCCGAGCAGGGCGATGCCGATCACCAGCTTCAGCAGCCAACTGCCGATCATGCTGCCCGCCTCCGCAGGTTGAGGAGCGCGGTCACCTCATCGACCCCGAGGACACGCGCGCTGATGCCGTACACGGTAACACCGGCCACCACGCCGGCAACGACTCTCGCCACCTGACCGGCGCCGTGGGCCGACCCCACGCGGGCC
>DATGAX010000367.1:0-11659 GCA_035312965.1 Acidimicrobiales bacterium | reverse complement strand
TGCCGGCCACGGCGGTGGTGACGCCGTGCAGCGGCGAGGGACTCAGGTCGGGATCCCAGAACACCTGGGCGTCGAGATGGGTGTGGACGTCGATGAAACCGGGGGTGACGGCCCGGCCGTCGGCGTCGATGACCTGGCGGGCCGGTTCGTCGACCCGGCCCACGGCCACGATCCGGCCGTCCCTGACCCCGATGTCGGCGGGACGGCGGGGGGCTCCGGTGCCGTCGACCAGGACGCCGCCCGTGATCTTCGTGTCGAGCATCTCAGTGGTCCTCCCGTCGTGGCACTGGGATTATACAGTTAGATAAATAAACTGTACATCGAAGGTTAGCGGCCGGAGGTGAGAGCAGCCTTCACGGCGGCCGCCCCGGCCACCGATTCGTAGGAGTGCTCGGCGAAAGGGGACAGCAGCACGTACGCCGCTCCGGCGTCGATGTAGGGCCGGACGGCCTCGGCCACGTCGGCCGGCCGACCACACGGCACGTAGCGCTCGAACCTCTCGAACGGCATGCGGTACAACTCCTCCAGCGCCGGAGCGACGCTGCGCCGGGCCGCGTCCCGGGACGGGCCGAATCCGCACCAGACGAGCATCCCGTGCTGCCATCCGACCTGGCTGCGGCCCGCCTCCTCCCCCGCCGCGACCACCGTCCTGCAGCTCTGCCCGAAACGATCGGCATCGACGAACACCCCCAACCAGCCGTCCGACATCCGCCCGGCCCGGGCCAGCGCGGCGCCGGAGCGGCCCCCGACCGCCACGGGTACCGGCACCGCCGGCGTGGGCCGGATGGCCGCCTCCGACAGCGGGAACTCGGGGCCGGCATGGTCCACCACCTCGCCGGCCAGCAACCGGCGCACCAGGGCCAGGCCCTCGTCCATGCGGCGGCCGCGGCGGGCGTGATCCACTCCGCAGTTGGCGGTCTCCTTTTCATCGTCGCCGCCCATACCCACACCGAAGACGAAGCGACCGGGGGCCATCTCGGCGACGGATGCGACCTGGCGGGCCACGGGCACCGGATGGCGCAGCGGAAGCAGGTACACCGCCGTCTGGACCGTCACCCGACGGGTCAGGGCGCCGAGCACCGCGGCTTGCAGCAGGCCGTCGTAGCCCTGGCCACCCCGGAACGAGACATGGTCGCCCACCCATATCCGGTCGATTCCCTGCGCTTCGACAGCACCGCTGAATCGGGATATGGCGTCGGGACCGGCCGAGAACAGCCCGTGCGGAGCCCGGATGCCGATCTCGGGCCGGCCCATCAGGTACCCGCCAGGGCGGAGACCACCGGCGCCAGCGGGCGCAGGTCGACCGACCGGGGGCCCGCATGGACCTGGATGTAGCTGATACCGAGGCGGTCGCGGGTCTCCTGGAGCTTGTCCACGATGCGGCCGGGTGAGCCGACCAGCACGCCCGGAGCGGCATCCAGCCAGGCCGGATCCACGCCGAGGCGATCGGCGATCTTGGCCACCAGGGCGGCGGCTTCCGTGCCGGATTCCGTGACGAACAGGAGCCATTGGGCCATGGAGAGCTCGAGTGAGTCGAAGTTCCTTCCCGCCGCCTCGGCTCCTTCCCGGACCCACGCCACCTTGTCGAGCATGCTCTCCCACCCCACGTCGAGCACCGATTGACGGCCGGGTGCGCCGGCGGCCAGGTTGGCGTTGACTCCGACGATGTCGGCCCGCCGGCCGGCCAGGCGGAGCATCCGCCTTCCTCCCCCTCCGATCAGGAAGGGCGGGTGGGGGCGCTGGACGGCGGGCGGGACCCCCACGAGAGCTTCGACGCTCAAGTGCTTGCCCCGGTACGTGAAGGGCTCCCCTCCGAAGAGTCCCTCCAGGACGTCGAGGGTCTCCTCCAGCCGGTCGATGCGGACGCCGGGGGGGTCCATCACCATGCCGGCCGCCTCGTAGTCGGAGCTCATCCACCCCGCCCCGAGACCGAGCTCGAGCCGTCCCTCGCTCAGCCGGTCGAGCGTGGCGGCGGAGCGGTGCAGGAGCACGGCGTGGCGGTAGTCGAGACCGAGCACGGCGGTCTGCACCCGCAGATCCGACCGCATGGCAACCGCGGTCAGGGTGACGAGCGGCTCCATCGTGTACCCGGCGGTGAAGTGGTCGGCCAGCGCCACGGTCGTGAAGCCGGTGTCGGCGATCCACGCCAGCTCGGCCTGCCAGGCTTCGACCGAACCGTTGAAGTCGGGCGCCTGGGCCGTGAAGCGGAACCGGTGCGCCATCTCCAGCCGATGATAGACCTGGCACCATGAGCGATCAGTCGGCTGACCAGCGGTCCCGGCTGGTGCGGGCGGCGTGGACGGTCGTCCGCCGCTCCGGATTCGACGGCATCAAGGTGCAACTGGTGCTCAAGGAGTCCGGCCTGTCGGCCCGCACCTTCTACCGCCACTTCGCCGACAAGGACAGCCTGTTGGTGGCTCTCATCGAGGACGAGTACGGAGCCGTGTCACGCCGGCTGCGGCGGGCCCTGACGGATGCGGACCCGGATCCGGCGGCTCAGGTCTCGGCCTGGATCCGGGAGATGCTGCTCGCTGCCTCGTCCCCGGACCGGGCGCCGAGGGCCCGGCTCTTCTCCTCGTACCACGCGCTCATGGCCGGGGCCCCGGGCGCGCTGCTCAGGTCGAATCAGATGATCATCGAGCCGCTCGAGGCGGCCGTGCGTAAGGGCGAGGCGGCCGGCGTCTTCGTCGGCGACGATCCGCACAGCGACGCCCAGCAGGTCGCCCGCCTGACGGCCGGCGCACTCAACGAATACCTGGCCACGGAGGACTCGAGCATCGAGCAGTTGATCGACGCGGTGGTTCGGTTCGCCCTGCGCGCCCTGACAGGCAGCCCGCAGCCGGCGTCTTAGCGGGTGGACACCGGGAGGACGGGGCCGAAACCGTCCGTATCATCGGAAGATGTACGTGGGAGAACGAGGCGTGGCCCGTTGCCCGGCGACGCCGCGGCCTGACGAGGCCGGACGAGGCCGTGACTTCATGCTGTACTCCTCGGGCACGACGGGCCGGCCCCAGGGCATTCGGCGTCCGCCGAACCGCCCCGCTGAGGGTTCCAAGTGAGGAAAAGGGGAGACATGGACAACAGCGACGAGCAGCTCTGGGAGCTCTTCAAGGGCAGCGGCGTGGACCGCGACAGCGCGCCGCATTTCCGGGGCCGGCTCGAGCGTCGGCTGCTCATCAACCGCTGCGACGACTGCGGCATCTGGCACCACCCGCCGAAGCCGGTCTGCCCGGCCTGCCTGTCCGAGCGGATCAGTGCCACCGAGGTCTCAGGCAGGGGGAGCATCTTCCTCACCGTATTCCTCCATCAGGGACCACCCGCCGAAGGGGTCGACTACTCGGCCCCCTACCCGGTGGTCACCGTCGAGCTGGACGAGCAACCGGGGTTGCGGTACTCCGGCACGGTGGTCGGGTCGCCCAACGAGGAGGTCCGTATCGGGTGCCGGGTCGTGCTGGATTGGATCGACCGGGCCGGTGCGCCTCTGCCGGTGTTCCGCCTGGCAGGGGGGGAAGCGGCGGCGTGAGCACGGCCCGCAACCCCATGAGGGACCGTGTCGCCATCGCCGCCGCGGCCACGACCGGTTTCCACCCGCGCAACACCGAGCGCTCGCAGGCCAGCTATGTAGCCGAGGCGTGCAAGGCCGTCATGGACCAGTGCGGGCTGACGCCCCGGGACGTCGACGGGCTGTGCGGGTCGATGCCGGGCGCACCGGTCGTCCAGGCCATGCTGGGCATACCGGAAGTGACCTGGTTCGCCAACCCGATGATCCCGCTCGGCAACCACGTGGCGGCGGCGGCCAGCGCGGTGCACAGCGGCCTGTGCGACGTCGTCCTGCTGTACCACGGCGCCTACCGGATGGCGTGGAACACGGCGAGTGCGCTCAAGGATCCCTTCCGCCGGGGCCTGGGCTACTCCGACCGCACCCCGCCCCCCGAGTCGGTGGCGGGCGCGGTGGGCTACACGGCGTGGGCCTCCCGTTACATCCACGAGTTCGGAACGCCTCGCGAGCACCTGGGCTACGTGGCGATCAACGACCGGACCAACGCCATGAGCAACCCCGCCGCCGCCATGCGCGAGCGCATGACGATGGAGGACTATCTGGCGGCCCGCATGATCCGGTGGCCGCTGTGCCTGTACGACATGGACGTAGCCGTCGACGGGGCCGACGCCTTCATAGTCACCTCCACGGAGCGGGCCCGGGACCTGAAGCTGCCGCCGGTGCTGATCGACGCAGTGATCCTCGGCATGATCGACAAGAACGAAGAGGACCAGTCGCCGAGCCTGCGCCGGCACGGCCAGCACGTGACGGTCTCCGCGCTGCGGGCCAAGAGCGACTTCTGGATCGACGATGTCGACGTGTACTTCCCCTACGACGGCTTCTCGATCATCACGCTCAACTGGTTCGAGAACGCCGGGTGGTGCGAGCCGGGCGAGGCCGGCGCGTTCATCGAGGACCACTGGGTGGCCAACGAGGACGGCTCCGGCCGGATCCTCATCAAGGGCCGAGTTCCGGTCAACCCGCATGGGGGGTCCCTCTCCGAAGGAGGCACCCAGGGGTCCGGCCACCTGCGGGAGGCCGTCCACCAGCTGCAGGGCCGAGCCGGGCCGCGCCAGGTCGAAGGAGCGGAACGGGCGCTGCTCACCATGGGCGGCTTCTTCTTCAACGCCGAGGGCATCACCCTCCGGCGGGGATGACCGAAAGGATCTGCAGCATGACCACGAACACCCGCGCATTCGCGGAGCGTTACGTCGAGTGGACCAACGCCGGTCAGTACGACCGACTCGCCAGCCTGTTCGCCGAGGATGCCGTCTTCCTCGCCCCCGACGGCCGGGTGCTCCACGGGCGCGAGCAGATCGGCGCGTTCTACGGCGAATTCCTGCCGACCATCAAGCCGACGCTCCGGCTGGCCAGCTTCGTCGAGCAAGGGGACGTGTGCGTGTACGAGCTGGACGCCCGGATCCGCGAGGATTCGGACTTCCAGCTCAGCGCCATCGACCATGCGACCCTCGACCGGGAGGGCCTGGTCGTCCGCTTCGCGGTCTACACCAAGGGCGGCCGCCAGTAGCTCGGGTGGCGTCGTTGGACGAGGCCCAGCTGAAGCGACGGCCGTCAGCCCGACAGCCCGAGCATGTCGATGGCGCCGGCCACGGCCGCGCCGGGGTCCTGCCGGCCGGTCGAGCGAACCCAGCTGTTCCATCCTGTGGCGGCCGCCGCGGACACCGCCGCGGCCACCACCGCCGGGCGCAGGTCCCCGGGGGTGGTTCGCATCCGGCGGGCCAGCTCGGCGGCGACCGCGGCGTCTGTGATCGTCTCCCCCAGGTCTTTGGCCCAGACGTCAGCAGCGCTGGCCAGCAGCCGCCCCAGGGCGTGCACGCGGGCGCGGTCCCCCACCGCGACGTGCGAAGTCTCGACGTAGGCACTTCGCAACGCGGCGACAGGCGGCTCGTCGGCGGGGCGCCCCTCGAACGTGCGGACGAGCCTGTCCGACAGCGAACGGCGGTACCTCCGCAGCACGGCCTCCTTGGTCGGGAAGTAGCGGAAGAACGAGCGCTCCGACATTCCGGCGGCCGCCGCGATCTCCTCCACGGAGACCGATTCATAGCCCCGGTCGAGGAAGAGCCCGACGGCGACGCCCGCCACGTCGTCCTGCACGAGCCGCCTCCGGCGGGCCCGCAGGTCCAGCGCCGGTTGGACCTCGACAGTCACAGCGGGTACCCGCCGGTGGCGAGTGACCGGCCGGAAGCAACGCCGTCCCGGGGCATCCTCAATCTCCCGTCCCTCCTCGGTCCAACTGTCCAGATCTTGATCTTGCCGGGTACCGACAATACTGTCAGTGACTGACACATACGTACCGTTCCCGCTCCCTCCGGTGGCGGCCACGAGAGGAACCGCACATATGGCTGTGACAGCCGCTCCGCAGTTGGATCTGGAGGCGCTCACCGCCTGGGTGGGGTTCTCCCTGGGCGATCCGTCCGAGCCCCTGACCGCGACCCGCATCGGCGCGACGACCGGTATCGCCAACACGCTCTACGAGCTGCGCCGGGGAAGCCAGGCCTTCGTCCTGCGACGGCCGCCCGCCGTGCTCAACGACAAGAGCGCCGGCAACATGCTCCGGGAATGGCGGATCCTGACCGCCCTGGAGGACACGCCGGTCCCCCACCCCACCCCGCGGCTGCTGTGCGAGGACCCATCGGTCATCGGGGCGCCCTTCCTGATCATGGACAAGGTGGATGGGTTCACCCCGGGCTACGACCTGCCGGATCCGTTCCACTCCGACCCCCACCTGAGACGGGGCCTCGCAGAGGCCTACGTCGATGGTCTGGTCGAGCTGGCCGCGGTGGATTGGCGAGCCCGCGGGCTGGAGGGTCTTGGCCGGCCCGAGGGCTTCCTGGAGCGCCAGGTGCCCCGGTGGCTCGCCCAGCTCGACCGCTACCGCACGCGGGACCTGCCCGAGCTGGACTTCGTCACCGACTGGCTGGAACGGAACCGCCCCCCCATGAGCGCCCCCGGCCTCCTGCATGGTGACTACAGCCCGTTCAACCTCATGGTGGCACCCCGACCGCCGGCCCGACTGGCGGCGATCGTCGACTGGGACACCGGGACCATCGGCGACCCCCTCCTCGACATCGGCCACCTGCTCGGCCGGTGGACCGACCCGGGCGAGGAGCCCGTGCTCACCCTGCAGGCCGGTGGCATCGAGCACTACCCCACCCGCGCCGAGCTCGCCGCCCGCTACGCCGAACGGTCGGGGCGCGACCTGTCCGCGCTGCCGTATTACGAGTGCCTGGCGCTGTTCAAGCTGGCGGTGATCCTCGAGGGAAGCGTGGGGCGGGCCGTCGCCGCAGGCGCCCCGGAGAAGGACCAGGACATGGCGCCCATGGTCGTGCGGCTGATGGCGGCGGCGGCGGAGTTCGCGCGGGGAGAGAGGGTCTGAGATGTGGGACTTCAGCACCGACGGTGAGTTCGAGGAGCAACTGGAGTGGATGCGCCGCTTCGTCGCCGAGGAGGTCGCACCGCTGGAGCTGCTCTGGCCGCACGACCACCACAAGGTGCCGCCGAAGTGGCTCAAGCAGGTCATCGACCCGCTCAAGGACGAGGTCCGCCGGCGCGGGCTGTGGGCCTGCCATCTGGGGCCCGAGCTGGGTGGTCAGGGCTTCGGCCAGGTGAAGCTCAGCCTGATGAACGAGATCCTGGCGCCCTACCAGTGGGCGCCCACGATCTTCGGGGTCCAGGGGCCCGACACCGGCAACGCCGAGATTCTGGCCCACTACGGCACGGCCGAGCAGAAGGAGCGCTATCTCCAGCCGCTGCTCGACGGGGAGTTGTTCTCCGCCTTCTCGATGACCGAGCCGCAGGGCGGGTCGGACCCCACCGCGTTCCGCTGCCGGGCCGAGCCGGACGGCGACGGCTGGGTCATCAATGGCGAGAAGTTCTTCACCTCCAACTCGGAGGAAGCCGCCTTCCTGATCGTGATGGCGGTGACCGACCCTGACGCCGCCCCATACCGGCGGATGTCGACGTTCCTCGTACCCCGGAACACCCCGGGCATCGAGACCGTTCGGCGCACCCAGTTCATGGGCGAGCCGGAAGATGCCATGGACCACGCACTGCTCCGGTACAACGACGTCCGGGTCCCCGCCGAGAGCATGCTCGGTGAGCCCGGGCAGGGCTTCGAGGTCGCCCAGACCCGGCTCTCCGGTGGGCGGATCCACCACGCCATGCGGGCCGTCGGCCAGGCGCGCTACGCGTTCGACATGGCCTGCGAGCGGGTGCTGAGCCGCTCCAGCCGCCAATCCCGCCTGGCCGACCACCAGTTGGTGCAGCAGGCGATCACCGACAGCTACGCCCAGATCGAGCAGTTCCGCCTGTTCGTCCTGCGCACGGCGTGGATGATCGACCAGGGGCACGGCTACAGCAAGGAAGTCCGACGCGACATCGCGGTGGCCAAGGTCCTGTCGGCCCGGGTCGTCCACGACGTGGTCGAGCGGGCCGTGCACCTGCACGGCGCCCTGGGCGTCTCCAACGAGATGCCGTTCGGCGGGCTTTGGGCGCTGGTACCGGCCTACGGGATATGGGACGGCCCCACCGAGGTGCACACGACGACGGCGGCCCGCCTGATCCTGCGCGACCACGAGCCGGCCCCGGGCGACTACCCCACTCAGTGGCTGCCCGCTCGCATGGAGGTAGCGCGGGCCAGGTACGCCGGGGCCCTCGCCGAGCAAGCCGCCGAGTCCGGAGTCGTGCGGCCGTGACGAACGGGGCCCTGCAGGGCAAGGTGGCCATCGTCACGGGTGCCGGTCAGGGACTGGGCCGGGGCATCGCCATGGTGCTGGCCGACCGGGGAGCCTCCGTCGTCCTCAACGGCCGGACTGCGGTGAAGCTGGAGAGCGTCGAAGCAGAGATCCTCGCCGCCGGCGGGACCGGCACGATCTGCCCCGGCGACATGGGCGTCCGGTCCGACGTCGAGCGCCTGGTCCACGCCGCGGTCGAGCGCTTCGGCGGTGTCGACATCCTCGTCAACAACGCCCAGGCGTCCAACCCGGACGTGTCAGTGCTCGCAGTCACCGACGAGGACCTGGACCTGACGTTCCGCAGCGGGGCGGTGGGCTCCCTGTACGCCATGCAGGCCTGCCATCCGCACATGAAGGCCCGGGGCGGGGGGTGCGTGGTCAACTTCGGTTCCTCCACGGCTGTCGCCGGCGACCCCGGGTTCGCCTCCTACGTCATGACCAAGGAGGCGATCCGGGGCCTGAGCCGGATCGCGGCCAAGGAGTGGGGGCCGGACGGAATCCGGGTCAACGTCATCTGCCCGGCGGCCATGAGCCCGTCCGCCCAGGACTTCGCCGAGCGCGACCCGGCCCGTTTCCAACGGGTGCTGCGGGGCATCCCGCTGGGCCGCTTCGGAGATCCGATGGCCGACATCGGGCGGGCTGTGGCCGCCCTGGTGAGCGACGACCTGTCCTACTTGACCGGCGCCACCCTCATGCTGGACGGTGGCCGGCTCTTCATCAGCTGACGGGGCGGGGTTCGCGGGGTAGGCCCAAGACGGTCTCGCCGAGGATGTTGCGCTGTACCTCCGAGGTGCCGGCGTAGATGGTGTCGGCCACCCCGTTGTAGAAGGCACCGAGCCACGAGCCGGTGGTGTTGGGAGCGCCCGGGTCGTCGGTGCGGAAAGCCCGCAGCGGGAGCCGGCCCTCCATCTGCAGCGCCTCGGGGCCGAGCACGTCGAGGGCCAACCGGGTCACGTCGCGGTGGTACTCGCTCCAGTACAACTTGGAGATGGACGCCTCGGCGCCCAACCGGCCGTTGTTGAGCACTGCGGTGAGGATGCGCAGCCCGAGGAACCGCATGACCTCACAGCGCACATAAGCAGACGCCAAGCGATCCCGGACCACGGGGTCCGACGAACGTCCCCGGTCAGAGGCCATCTGAAGCAGCCGGTCCAATTCGGCCCGGAACAGGATCGGGTTGGTGGCCGCCTCCTCCCCCCGTTCGAGCCCGAGCAAGGTGGAGGCCACCGCCCAACCGCCGTCGACCTCGCCGACGATGTGGTCGGCCGGGGTGGTGGCCCGGTCGAAGAAGACCTCGTTGAACTCGCTGTCCCCGGACAACTGGCGCACCGGGCGGATCTCCACGCCGGGCTGCTCCAGGTCCAGGAGGAGGAAGCTGATGCCGCGGTTCTTGGACGCCGCGGGATTGGTACGGGCCAGCAGGAACATCCGGTTGGCCTCGAGCGCCCTCGACGTCCACAGCTTCTGGCCGTTGATCATCCAGGAGTCCCCGTCGAGCACGGCCCGGGTCGAGAGGGACGCCAGATCCGAGCCCGATCCGGGCTCGGAGAAACCCTGGCACCAGCGGTCATCACCGCTGATGATCCGGGGAAGGAAGTACCGCTTCTGCTCCTCCGTGCCCCAGACGAGGAGCGTGCCGCCCAGCATCTTGATGCCGAACGTGTCGTTGTAGCCCATGGTGGGCACACCGACGCGCGCCAGTTCCTCGACCAGGACGACCTGTTCCAGCTTGGTGAAGCCACCACCGCCGTACTCCTTGGGCCACGACACGCCGAGCAACCCGTTGCCGGCGAGGATCCTGCGCCACCCCTCCACGAAGGCGTCGGCCTCCTCCCGCGTCGCTATGGCGCCGATCCCGTGCCAGGCGTCGGGCAGGTTCTCGGCGATGAGCCGGCGGATACGGATCCGGAAGGCGTCGGCTCCGGGCCCGTGGCGGGGATCCATCAGTAGCCCCGGTCTCCGATCACGCCGAAGGTGGGTCCGAGCGGGGCGAACTTCGGGGGCCGCTTCTCCACGAAGCTGGCCACCCCCTCGGCGAAGTCCTCGTTGCCGGCGAACTCCTGCATGGTCGCCAGCGTATGGACCATCGACTCGGAGAAGCCCCGTGACAGGTCGCCGTACACCTGCCGCCGAATGGCCGCCATCGACCGGGGAGCACAGTGCGCGGCCAGGTCGGCGGCGTACGACCGGGCTGCACCGAGAACGTCGTCCGGCGGGCAGAGCCGGGACACGAGACCCATCTCGTGGGCTTCCTCGGCGGTGAAGGTGCGGGCCGACAGGAGCAGATCGAGGGCCCGCTCCACGCCGATCAGCCGGGGCAGCAACCACGAACTGCCGTACTCGGCGGGTAGGCCTCTCCTGGCGTAGGCGGTGGAGAACCGGGCTCCCCGGGCCGCGAAGCGCACGTCGCAGGCCAGCGCCTGCATCAAGCCGATGCCGGCGCACGCCCCGTTGATGGCCGCGATCATGGGCTTACGAATGCTCAGCGGGTACGTCTGGGGGCGCCGGTTGCCCACCGCCAGCTGCCCGCTCTCGGCCGCCGCGGTCAGGCGGACGCTGTCCATACCGGGGCAGAACGCCCGGCCGGTGCCGGTGACGACGATGGCCTTGACGTCGGGCTCGGAGTCGGCTCGGTCCAGAAGGGCGAAGTACTGCTCCTCCATGGCCAGGTTCCAGGCGTTGTGGCGCTCCGGATGGTTGAGCGTGAGGGTGCAGACGCCCCCCTCCGTCTCGTAGAGGACCAGCTCGGGGCGGGTCACGGATCCAGCCGGGCCGCCCCGGCGCCGACGAGGACCTGAGCGCCGTGCTGGTTGGTC
Organism: Acidimicrobiales bacterium; assembly: GCA_035312965.1. Taxonomy (GTDB): domain Bacteria; phylum Actinomycetota; class Acidimicrobiia; order Acidimicrobiales; family Palsa-688; genus JAKCDU01. Next base: position 551 of record DATGAX010000367.1, on the reverse strand, counting down.
GTGACGACGGAGAACTCGGCGACCGGCGGTGTCTCGTCGGCCTTCACCGCGGTGACCTCGGCCCGGGCGGTGAGCGTGTCGCCCGGCCAGACCTGCTTGACGAAGCGCACGCCGTAACGCACGAGCCGGCCGTCGCCGACCCAGTCCGTGAGGATGCGGCCGGTCATCCCCATGGTGAGCATCCCGTGGGCGAACACGCCCGGGTAGCCGGCGACCTCCCTGGCGTACACCTCGTCGCTGTGCAGCGGGTTGAAGTCGCCCGACGCCCCGGCGTACTGGACCACCTGGGTGCGGGTCAGCCCGTCCACCAGCACCGCCTCCCGCACGTCACCCACCGACAGCTCGCCGGCCCGGAGCGCCACCGCTCAGCCCTCCCAGGCCACGGGACGCTCGGTCATCACGCCGACCGATCGGGCCGTCACCACCAGTTCGCCGTCCGGGGTCCGGTACTCGGTGATGGTTTCGCTGAAGCGCAGGTTCCCTGACCGCCCCTCCTTCTCCCAGCTGTCACCGAAACGGGTGGTCGCGGCCAGGACCTCGCCGGCCACGAG
>DATGAX010000366.1:0-3580 GCA_035312965.1 Acidimicrobiales bacterium | reverse complement strand
CCACGCCGTGGTGCACCACCCGGATCCGACCCGGGTCGACCCCGTGGGTGCGGACAATCTGAGCCTTCGAGAAGGCCGAGGGGGTCACGATGAGCCTGGCCTGGTCGGCCGCCGCCTGCCCGTTCGCCAGCCCGGTCCGGGCGAACTCCGGGTCGAGGTGGTGGTCGGCGGCCGGTTCCGACCAGGGCGCCTCGTGAAGGTGGGCGACGACCGGCCGCCGCACGGGCAGGCGGCCCAGGTGGCCGTCGTGCAGCCAGACATCGATCCGGCGGCCCTCCCGGCTCCGGGCCGGGTCGTCCACCACCCGGATGTCCATCCCCAGCCCGGCCAGCCCGGCGAGCACCCGGTGCCACATCTTCCCGGCGCCCGAACCGGTGGGGTGTCCGGTCACCGCGGCCGGCACGCCGACGGCGGGACGGGACGGCGCGGCAGCCCTCAGTCCCAATGCTTCCAAGGGGGGTGCCCGCCGGCCCAGAGGGCCTCGAGCAGCTCCCTTTCCCGTGGGGTGTCCATCGGCTGCCAGAACCGTTGATGGTGATAGGCGGTGAGCTGGCCGTCGCGGGCCAGGGCGCTCAGGGGTTCCCGTTCGAGCATGTAGTCGCCCGTCCCAGGAAAGTACCGGTCGAGCGCCTCCGCCTCGAACACCATGAACCCCCCGTTGATGGCGCCCGAACTGGTCTGTGGCTTCTCCTCGAACGACACGACCATGCCGTTCGGGTCCGTCTCGAGTTCACCGAAGCGCGCCGGGGGCGGCACCGCCGTCACCGTCGCCAGGCGGCCGGACGCCAGGTGGTGCTTCATCAAGGCGTTGATGTCCACGTCCCCGACGCAGTCGCCGTAGGTCACCATGAAGCGCTCGGCTTCGAGGCCGCTCATGGCCCGGCGCACCCGGGTGCCCGTCAGGGTGTCCATGCCGGTGTCCTTGCAGGTGATGCGCCAGCGCTCCGAGGGGCTCGGGCCGAGGAACTCGATCCGGGTCGGGGACGCGAGGTCGAGGGTGAAGTCGCGCGTGAGCGCTTCGAGGTCCAGTACGAAGCGGCGTATCTCCTCGCCCAGCCATCCGAGCGCCAGGACGAACTCGTCGAACCCGTTCGCCGCGTAGATCTTCATGATGTGCCAGAGGATGGGCCGCCCCCCCACGGGGACGAGCGGTTTCGGCAGGGTCGGCTCGTAGCCGGCCATCCGGGTACCCCGGCCACCGCAGAGGATGACCGTCGGGATGGACCGGGAGCGGGACCGCTCCGCCTCGACGTCAGCCATGGCGGAGGGACCAGTCATAGGGGATGTCTCCGGATGCCGGGTCCATCCGTTCGATCTCGTCGGGCGAGTGGTGCACGGTCGAGCAGTTCGCCACCAGCGCGGTGGTCACCCCCTCCCCCTTGAAGCCGTTCCACACCAGCGGAGGAACAGTGACGAGTACGTAGTCGAGCTCGCCGATGTGCAACTCCACGATGTTGCCGTGGGTCGGTGACCCGGGACGGTCGTCGTAACACACCAACTTGACCATCCCGACCGGCACCGCATAGTTGAGTGTCATCTCCCGATGGCGGTGCCAGCCCTTCACCACCCCCGGGTAGACGGCGGAGAAGTAGATCTCCCCGAAACGCTCGAACATGGGGCTGTCGTCGCGGAGCATGTGGTACACCGCTCCCCGCTCGTCGGGGATGCGCCGCAGCGGGCTGACGACCAGACCCTCGATCCCGCTCATCGCGGTCCGGTCGGAGGCCACATCAGACGGTCCAACGTAGCCGAACCGGTGCTCCGGTAGGCGGCCACCGAGGCCGAATGCCGGTGCGAGCCGGGCCGGCGGTCAACGTCGCCCTGTTGGGCCGGTCGGCGGGGCGGGAGGGGCGAGGGCCCCGGTCCGCAGGAACCGCCAGTGGAGGCGGAGAGCGGGAGCGAGCTCCTCCTCCCAGGGTTCGACCCGCCGGCCGGCCGCGCCGCGCGCCTTCTTGAGCGCCAGCCGCCAGCCGGCGCCCAGCACGTTGACCGCCGACCACCGGCGCGCCGCGGCTTCGCCGCGACGGAACCGGTACCAGTCGTAGGTGGCCGGCAACCAGTGGTCCGTACGGCCTTCCGGCCAGGCGAGTCGCCCGGACGCGTTGCCGATGTGGGTGACGGCGACCTCCGGATGCAAGCGCCGGCGCCATCCGCCGGCGCCGAGCGTCCAACAGAGATCCAGGTCCTCCGAGTACATGAACCACCGTTCGTTGTAGGCCGGTCGGCCGGCCAACGCCGCGGCACGGATCACGTGCACGGCACCGACGGCCCAGTCGATGTCGACCGGCCCGTCGGCGGGCGATGCCGCTTCCAGGCCGAATCGCCGTCCGAGCCGGCCCCGCTGAAGGAACAGGGGTAGGAACGAAGCGGCCGCCGCCACAGGGACCGACGGGAACCGGTACACCGAGGGTTGGCGCGTGCCGTCGGGGAAGACCAGGGTGGGCACGACCAGGCCCAGCTGCGGATCGCCCATCAGGGCCCGGCACAGCCGGGTCAGGGAACCCGGCGGGCAGACGGTGTCCGGGTTGAGAGCGATCAGGATGTCGGGTCGATCGGCCGGCGCGAAGATCCGATTGATCGCCCGGCTGTACCCGATGTTGTCCCGACCCTCGACCACCTCCACGCCGGGGTGCGACGAAGCGACGGCGACGCTCCGGTCGGCCGACGCGTTGTCGTAGACCACCGCTCGCCACTCGAGCCCGTCCGCCGCGGCCGGCAACGAAGCCAGGCACGGGCCGAGCACCTCCGCCGAGTTCCAGGACACGATCCCGATCCGCACCTCGGTCACCGACCCGCTACCGTCCCGTCCCGGGCCGACGCCGGCCGAGGACGCCGACCCTCACAGGGCCACCGTCCGGGCCCTCAAGCTGCCCACCGTCAGAGCCACCGCGCTGACCGTGTCGACCAGCATCTCGGCCGGCAGGAAGGGCAGCTTGCGCGGCCAGGGGTCCGGCATGGGCCGCATGTCCGCCACGCGGGTGCCGGCCCACCAGAGGAGGGCCCACCCGGCCACCCGACTCCGTCCGGTCAGCGCCGCGGTCAGCGTGACGTACGCCGCCACCCGGGACCGACGGCCGAAGAGCACCCTGTGCCGGAGCATGGTCGGGCGCAGCTCCGGCACTTCGGCGATCAGGGCGGGGAAGGCGGCCGTCTGCCAGGCCCGGCGCAGGCTCTCCTCGAGGTCGGCTGGGAACACGTGGTGGGCGACGAACGCCTCCGGCTCGTGGACGGCGCGGTAGCCCATACGGATCATCCGCCAGGCCAGGATGGCGTCTTCGCCGAACCCCGTGCCCCGAGCCAGGTCGTCGTGGCGGAACCCGAGACGGCCGGCGGCCGACCCGTCGAAGCCCCCCGCCGCGTCCAGCGCCGACCGCCGGAAGAACATGTTGGCCGTGGCGTACAACCCCTCGACGCCGGAAGCCATCGTCCGCTCCAGAGGGTTCGGGGGCCGGGCCGGCAGGGTGAGACCGTTCACCAGATCGGCCCCCTCGTCGATCCGCCGCATCCCTGCTTCCAGCCACTTCCCGTCCGGTACGCAGTCGCTGTCGGTGAAGGCGACCACCGCAGCCTCGGACCCGGC
>DATGAX010000365.1:0-2650 GCA_035312965.1 Acidimicrobiales bacterium | reverse complement strand
CGCCGCCGTGATGCTCCCTCCGGCGCAGACGCCGACCACGTTGGTGTCGGCCGACCGGGTGATGGCGGTGATGGCGGTGCTGGCGTCGTCCACGGCGTCGGCGTAGCTGGCCAGGGTCCAGTCCCGCTGGGCGGCTGTGGGGTTGCGCCAGCTGATGGCGAAGCACTGGATGCCCCGGCGGACGGCGTATTCGATGAGGCTGCGGCCGGGGGCCAGGTCGAGGAAGTAGTACTTGTTGATCGGCGAGGCGACGACGAGGAGCGGCACCGCCCGGACCCGTTTCGTCTGCGGCGAATACTGGATCAGTTCGTACATCGGGTGGCGGTGCACGACCGCCCCCGGGGTGACGGCGAGGTCGGAACCGACCGACAGGATGCCCGGCCGGGCCACCGCGGGCATCGCCCCGTTGTGGCGGAGGTCGTCGAGGAGGTGGCGGGCCCCCGTTGTCAGCGATCGCCCTCTGGTCGTCCATGCCCGTTCGAGCGCGGCAGGGTTGCCGACCAGGACGTTGGTGGGGGCCAGCGTCTCAGCGACGAGGCCGACGGCGAAGCGGGCCCGTTCGGCGGTGAACTCGCCGACACTGGCGCGGTCCACCATCCGGTACAGGGTCGCCCTCCAGGCCAGGTACTCCTGGGCCACGAACCGGTATGGCTGGCGGGTGAAGGCCCGGTGCCGGAAGCGGCGGTCGGTCGCAGGGTCTTCGGCGTTCCGGCCGGCCAGGAGGCGCCCGGTGTCGGCCGCGAGCCGGATCGTCTCGCGGGCGACCACGTCGGGATGGAAGGCCAGGGTTGACGCCCACTGGGTGGCCGCGCCCAGGACCGCCCGGGGGCTGATCCCGAGGACGGGGTTCGGGGCGGCGATCGCACCGGCGGCTTCTTCCGCCGCGGCCGCTGGACCCTGTACGGTCTGACTGTCCGCCTCTGCCGCCATCAGCCGGCGGCTGCGGTTCCGGACAGCACCGGGTCGTGGTCCAGGCCACCGTCGACGCCGATCCGCTGACCCGTGACGTACCCGGCCAGGCCGGAGACGAGGAAGAGGACGGCGCCGGCCACATCGTCGGGAATGCAGACGCGTCCGAAGGGGTAGCGGGCGTCGAGATCGCCGATGGTCGTTCCAACCTTGGCGGCCACGAGCCGCTCCCCCATGTCGGTGGCCACGAGCCCGGGCGCCACCACGTTGACGTGAACCCCGTGGGGCCGCTCCTCCTTGGCCAGCGTGAAGGCCAGGGCCTCCATGGCCGCCTTGCCCATGTTGTAGGGGGCACCGTTGGCGGAGAGGCGTGTCACGTCGGCACTGGAGATGAAGACGATGTCGCCCCGGGGGCGGGTCCGCATCGCCGGCAGGACGAGCTGGGCGAGTCGGTGCGGCCCCAGGGCGTTGACGGCCATGAGTCGTGGCAGCTCGGCGGGATCGGTGTCGACGACGGATTGCCCCCGGCTCGCCATCCCGGCGTTGTTGACCAGAATGTCGATCGGGCCGAGGTCGGCGGCGACGGCCGCCACCAGCCCGTCCAGCGCGTCGAGGTCGCCGACGGAGGCCGGGTAGGCGCCGGCGGTTCCGCCCGCGGCCGTGATGTCCTTGACCACCTGGGCGGCGGCGTCCTCGTCGCGCCGGTAGTTGACGGCCACCGCCGCGCCGGCCCGGCCGAGGGCCAGGGCGACGGCCCGCCCGATGCCCCGCCCGCCGCCGGTGACCAGCGCCACCCGTCCGCTGAGGTCGATGGTCTCGGCGCTCATGATGTCAGGCCTCCTTGGGGGCGTGGACGTATCGGCTGGCCGCTTCGTAGATGCCTTCGGCGAGCGTGGGGTGGGCGTGGATGGTGGCGGCGAGGTCGCCGGGGGCGGCGGCCAGCTCGATGGCCAGGACGCCTTCGGCGATGAGGTCGGAGGCGTGGGGCCCGACGATGTGCACGCCCACGATGGCGTCGCGGTCCCGGTCGACGACGAGCTGGGTGAACCCGTCGCGGGCGCCCATGGTGGCGGCCCGGCCGAGGGCGGTGATCGGGACGGTGACGGCTTTGGCGGACAGGCCGGCCTCCCGGGCGCTGTCTTCGGTGTGGCCGGCGCTGGCCACCTCGGGGTCGGAGAAGACGACCAGGGGGATGGCGGCGGGATCGAACGCCGATCGTTTCCCGCACACGGCTTCGGCGGCCACGATGCCTTCGGCGGTCCCCTTGTGGGCCAGCATGGGCCCGGGGGTGATGTCGCCGATGGCGGCGATGTTGGTGCCGGGGATGAGCCGGTCGGGCCCGACGGCGATGCGCCCGTCGGCGCCCACGGGGATGCGGGCGGCGTCGAGGCCGACGTCGTCGGTGTTGGGCCGCCGGCCGACGGCGACGAGGACGGTGTCGGCGGGCAGAATGGTTTCCTCCTTGCCCAGCCGGCACACGACGCCGTCGTCCTCGACGCCGAGGACGGTGCCGCCGGCGTGGACGGTCACGCCGAGCTCGGTGAGCCGCTTGGCCACCGGCCGGGCGAACAGCTTGGGCATCTCGGGAAGGACGCGGCCCTTCATCTCGACCACGGTGACCTCGGCGCCGAGCTTGGCGTAGGCGGTGGCCAGTTCGATGCCGATGTAGCCGGCGCCGACGACGACCATCCGTTTCGGCACCGCCCGGAGGGCCAGCGCCCCGGTGGAGTCGATCACCCGC
>DATGAX010000364.1:0-2239 GCA_035312965.1 Acidimicrobiales bacterium | reverse complement strand
GTAGGCCGCCTACCGGGACAGGGCCCAGTGGATGTGGGCCCTCAGATGACCGCCGATGCCCTGGCGGCGGTGCTCCTCGACGACGAACACCTCGACGGGGGTGCCGTCGGCGCCCGGGGCGGCCCGGGCCCAGCCGACCGGTTGGCCCTCGCGGTAGGCGTTGACGACGACCGGCGGCCCCACCGGCGGCGGGGCGGTGGTTGCCGTCGCGTTCTCCAGCCGGGGGTCGACCAGCCGGCCCCGGACCAGCTCCACCACCAGCCCGCCCGTCCCCACGCGGGCCGGGGGACCGAGGGCGGCGTCGGCCAGCGGGCTCCACCGCCGACCCGGGCCCTCCTCGAGCAGCACGACGCGGTCGACCACGGCCTGCGCCGTGTAGTCGCCCAGGGCGGCCAGGGCCGCCTCGATCCGGGCCTCGTCGGTGCCGTCGGCCAGCGTCACGTGGGGGACCCAGGGCCAGCTCAGGCGGCGCTCCAGCGGGCCGCGGAACACGGCGTCGCGGAGTGTGCGCAGTCCCTCCAGGTCTCCCGCCACCCCCAGGTAGAGCACCGGGTTCACAGGCAGGAAGGTGCTGACCGCTCCGATGGAGAGGGTGAGGGGGGCCGGGCGGGTGACGGCCGCCGCCCGCTGGAGCACGGCCAGGGCGGCGGCCAGATCGGCCGACCGCACGTTGACCGGGGGGACGAGGGTGACGTGCGGGGGGATGCGGGCCAGGCTGGGGTCGCCGACCGCCCGGCGCAGGCCGTTGACCTCGTCGGCGACGGGCGGGTCGAGGAGGACCGCCACCCCGAGGCGTCGTTTGCCGGCCATGGTCAAGTGTGCACGGTCCCGGCCGGTCGCCGGGTGCCTCGGGTGGCGGCGGGCGGGGGGCCGGGGTGGCGGCCCGCGGGGGTCGGGTGGCGGGCTGCCCGGCCGGGTGGGCGCGTAGGATTGCGGGGTGCCCACCTCCTATTCGGCGTTCGACGACCGTGAGCTCTTCGCCATCATCGAGCGGGAGGAGGACCGGCAGAACACCACCCTCCAGCTGATCGCCTCCGAGAACTTCGCCTCCCGGGCGGTCATGGCCGCCACCGGTTCGGTGCTGACCAACAAGTACTCGGAGGGCTACCCGGGCAAGCGCTACTACGGCGGCAACGCCGTCGTGGACGAGGTCGAGGACCTGGCCCGGCGGCGGGTGTGCGAGCTGTTCGGCGCCCAATTCGCCAATGTCCAGCCCCACGCCGGGGCCAACGCCAACCTGGCCGTGTACCTGGCCACGTTGGAGGCGGGCGACACCGTCCTCGGGATGCGCCTGGACCAGGGCGGCCACCTCACCCACGGCTCTCCCGTCAACGTCAGCGGGCGGTTCTACCGCTTCGTGTCCTACGGGGTGACGGAGAGCGACGAGCGGCTGGACCTCGACCAGCTGGCCTCGCTCGCCCATGAGCACCGGCCCAAGATGATCGTCGCCGGGGCCACCGCCTACTCGCGGATCATCGATCCGGAGCCCATCTGCCGGATCGCCGACGAGGTCGGCGCCCTGTTCGTGTTCGACGCCGCTCACGTGGCCGGGCTGATCGCCGGCGGGGTGCACCCGAACCCGGTGGGAGTGGCCGACGTGGTGACCTTCACCACGCACAAGACGCTCCGGGGCCCGCGGGGCGGCTGCATCGTGACCAACCGGGCCGACCTGGCCGCCGCCGTCGACAAGGCCGTCTTCCCCGGGTTGCAAGGCGGCCCGCTCGACCATGTGATCGCGGCCAAGGCCGTGGCGTTCCGCGAGGCGTCCCTGCCGTCGTTCAAGGACTACGCCGCGGCCATCGTCCGCAACGCCCGGGCGCTGGCCGCCGGCCTGGCCGGTGAGGGCTTCCGGATCGTCTCGGGGGGGACGGACAACCATCTGATGCTGGTCGACCTGCGCCCCTTCGACCCCGATCTCACCGGCAAGGCGGCTCAGGAGGCTCTCGACCGCAGCGGCATCACCCTCAACAAGAACACCATCCCCAACGACCCCCGATCCCCCTTCGTCACCTCGGGTCTGCGCATCGGCACCCCGGCCGTCACCACCGCCGGCATGGGCGAGGCCGAGATGGCCGATGTCGCCCGCCTGATCGCCCGGGTGCTGCGCCGCCCCGACGACGAGTCGGAGTCGGCCGCGGTGCGTGACGAGGTGGCCGTGCTGTGCTCGAAGTTCACGCCCTACCCCTGATCGGGGCCCAGGGGCACAGCCCCGAGGTGCGGCCATAAACGGTTACGCCAA
>DATGAX010000363.1:0-2176 GCA_035312965.1 Acidimicrobiales bacterium | reverse complement strand
GGCGACGTGGGCCGGCCCGACCTGCTCGCGTCGAGCGGAGCGGGCCTGGATGCCGGCACGCTCGGGCGGATGCTGTACCGCTCCCTCCGTGAGCAGATCCTCGATCTTCCCGACGACACGAAGGTGTTCCCAGCCCACGGGGCCGGGTCCTCGTGCGGCAAGGAGCTGTCCAGCGAGACAAGCTCCACCATCGGGGAGCAGCGGAGATCGAACTACGCGCTGCAGCCCATGACGGAGGAGCAGTTCGTCGCCGCCGTCACCGAGGGGCAGCCGGTCCGGCCGCACTACTTCTCCTTCGACGCCCAACGCAACCGCCAGACGCACGAGATCCTCGATGAGACGGCGGCGCCACCCGAGCTGTCCCTGGCCGAGGTGGTCGACCGCGTCCGGGCGGGCGCCATCCCACTCGACACGAGGGAGCCGGCCGACTTCGCCGCCGGCCATCTGCGCGGCGCGGTCAACGTCGGCCTGCACGGCCGCTTCGCCGAGTGGGCCGGTGACGTGCTCGATCCGGAACGGGAGATCGTCCTCGTCGGTGACCCCGCCACCGCCCTCGAGAGCCGGGTCCGGTTGGCCCGGATCGGCTTCGACCGCGTCGTCGGCTCTCTCGGCGACCCCGGCCGCCTCTTCACCGACGCCCCCGACCTGGTGGAAGCCAGCTCGAGGCTCACCATGGAGCAGCTCGCCGAGCTGATGGGGCAGGTGCCCGACATCCAGGTGGTCGACGTGCGCAACCCGGGCGAGACGGCGGCCGGCACCCTCGTCGGGGCCCGGCTCATCCCCTTGGCCCGGCTGGTCGACTCGCTGGACGAGCTGGACCGGGTGGCGCCCGTGGTGGTCAATTGCGCCGGCGGTTACCGGTCCCTGATCGGGGCCAGCCTGCTCCGCCACGCCGGGTTCCCCGACGTGTCCGACCTGATCGGCGGCTACGGGGCCTGGGCCGCGGCCGGACTGCCGGTCGCCAGAGACGGAGCCGTGCCCGAGGCCGCCATCCAGGTGACGCCTCTGGCGGCCGCCGACCTCGTGCGGGTCGGCGCCGACCTCATAGACGTACGCGAGGCGGAGGAGTGGTCGGCCGGGCACGCCCCCGGCGCCCGGCTCATCCCGATGAGCCAGGTCGAAGCGCAGGCCGGGGAGATCGGCACGGGGGGGCCGGCAGTGATCGTGTGCCGATCGGGGGGCCGCTCCAATGCCGTCGCCCAACTCCTCAACTCCCACGCCGTCGACGCCGTCAACCTGGCCGGAGGTATGCAGGCGTGGGAGCGGTCCGGGTTGCCGGTCGTCACCGAGGCGGGGGAGCCGGGCCGCATCATCTGACCGGGCCCGGCCGGGCGGCGGCCAGCGTCAGTGGGCCTGCTGCGCCCAGTGGGCCCAACTGGGGCCCAGGCCGCGGGCGGCCACCGCGACCGCCACGCCGGCGGCCAGGCTGGCCGACACCAGCGCGTACCTGGTCCACCAGAGGGGGCCGCCCGGTGCGCCCCGGTGCCTGCACCGCCCCGGGCGGGCCGGCCCGGCCGGTCGGCGCGGGCCAGGCGCAGCGCCCGCCCGATGTGGGCCAGGAAGTGGATGGCCATGGCGCCGAACCAGAGCACGAAGCTGGCCTTGTGGAGGGCCAGCCGCGAATCGTTCCCCGGTCCGGCCAACCACGCCGCCACCCCGCTGGCCACCACGGCGACCGTCGTCAACACCACCACCGGTCCGAGGAGCCGCAGAAGCGGCGCCGGCGGGCCGGCGGCGCGGTAGCGGGCGTCCTTCAGGTAGTACCGGGCGAAGCGCCATTCGGTCGAAGCCAGCTTGAGCCCGACGGGGGGGATGAGGGCCAGCCCGATGGCCACGTGCCAGGAGAGCAACGGGCGGATGGACAGGATGGTGAAGCCCTCGGCGGCGAGCATCAAGGTGAGGAGCAGCCCGGTGGCCGCCGTCAGCCGGGCGTTGGCTTGGACGCCGGGGTCGTGACCCTGATCGGCGGTCGGGCGTCCCAGGGCGGTCCCGCGGGAGCGACGGCCGGCGGGTGGGGCGGCGGGCGCGCTCACGGGACCAGTGTGGTCCTTGCCCGCTGAACGCCCGCTGAAAGCAGCCGGGGTCACGGGCGGGGGCTGGCGTGCCGGAAAGTTGTCGCTATACCGGCAACTTCCCGGCCTGGGAGGTTTCCGGGTCTTCGGCCGCGGCCGGAAGG
>DATGAX010000362.1:0-2913 GCA_035312965.1 Acidimicrobiales bacterium | reverse complement strand
GGGTCTGACCCGCCACATCGAGGTCGAGAGACACCACGTCGTCGGCTCCGAGGGTCACTTTGGCGCCCCTGGACTCGCCTGTGGCGGTGGCGGTGAGGCTGATCGGAACGGCCGGGTTGGCCGTGTGGTCGGCGTTGAGAGCGCCGCCCACCTCGAGCTGCAGGGACGCCGCGCCGAAGAGGTTGATGGAAACCGGCGCGATGGTCAGCTCCGCCTTGGTGGTCAAGCCGAACGTGCCGTCGCCGTTGGACGACAGGTACGTCTCCGACGTGGTGCGGGCGTCGCCCAGGTTCTGTATGACCTGGCCGGTCGAGGGCACGGTGACGCCCAGCTGCTGCAGCGCCGAGTTGAGGGCCGAGGTGATGGAGGTGAGCTGGGAGTAGTCGACGAGCGAGGCGTCGGCGGCGTCGCCGAACCCGTACGAGAGGGGCTGGCCGATGGGGCACACCGTGTTGTCGTAGACGGCGGCCCCTTCCGAGCTGAGCACCCCGGCGGCGGCCAGACCGGCGGGCAGGTCGAGGCACTGCGGGACGCCGTTCGGCTCCGGGCAGGTGGCGTTCGGGATCGAGACGGTGTCGGCGCTCTTGTTGGGCGGCGCCACCTGAGAGGCCAGACCGGCCAGCTGCAGCTGATCGGCGGAGGCGTCGGCGGGGGCGACCAGGCCGACCTCCAGTCCGGCGCCCGTCCCGAAGGACCGGTTGGTCCCGCTCTTCGCCGGCTGGACCAGGAGTCCGGTGCCGGTCAGGCCGCCGTTGTCACCCACGACGGGTGCGGCCAGGCCGGTGGAGTTGACGGTGGCGCCCGAGAACCCCTCTTCGGTGTCGGCCACGCTCTTGCCGGACACGGTTACCGCGCCCAGATGGACCTCGGTCCCGCTGGCATAGCCGTGAAAGCCGGCGGCCGGGCAGCCCGGGCCCGGCTGGTTGAAGCAGGCGAAGCTAACGCCCGCCGGTGTGGAGGCCCCCGCCCCGTGTGGAGCGGCCAGCGCCAGCCCGCCGCCGAGCGCCAGGCTCACGACTCCCGTCCCGATCCTCTGAATCAGCCGCATCTAGCCTCTCCTACAGGGTGTGACATTGAAAGGTTGCGTTCTGCCCGGAACGGCAGCGAGAGGACGATAGAGGATCCGTCCGCAGAGTGCCGCATTAACCCCCGAACCCGGACGAAATTCGTCCCATAAAGAGGACAAATACGGATTAAGCGGTCGTATCGGAGGGAACGGATGGGAGCAGGGTTGGTCTACGGCTGAACGGCTATCGGGGCGGGCCCGTGCCCATTGAGGGCGTGCACCGCTCCGACCGGCCGGCCCCCCCCGCCCCCCGCCTCGGCGAGAACCAACCGGATCCGCTCCGGATAGCCGGGGACGACGTGGAACCACGAGTCCGAGACGGCGAAACCGGGACAGTCGACGGCGACCCACTGGGCCGGGAGGGTGCTGGTCACCTCCAGCTCCCACTCACCCGGACCGGCGGGAATGGCGCGGCCCGCCAGACCGAGGTCGGGTAGCCGCGGCCGGGCCGGGCCGGCCGGGAAGTGCACGGCGCGGAGGATGCGATCGGTCCCGTTCCCGGCGCGCAGTGTCAGCTGGGCGACGACCGCATCGTAGGTGGGGGGGCCGAACCGGAAAGCCCACGAGAGATCGCGGAAGCCCCCGAGGACCCGGTCGGCGAGGATCTCGGTGCGCTGCCGGGGTCCGAGCAGCACGGCCTGGGAGCCGGCGTCGAGGATCTGCCCGCCGGCCGAGATGCCGGCGACTTCCAGATCGCCCTGCACCTCTGTGCCGGAGTCGTTGGCCAGCGCCACCATCAGGCCGTTGAGCCCGTCGTCGGCCAGCCACACGGCCACCGGATCGAGCAGCCGCCGCACCACGTACCAGGTGACCTTGGGCCGTCCCCTCCAGTCCAGCAGGCCCCAGCCCGGGCCGGGCACGACGTCGCGCCAGTGCAGGACCAGGGCGCCGTGGCACCCGGAGCGCGCCCTTCGCCAGAAGGCGAAGTTGGACGTGAACGCCTCGGCGACGGCGGCCCGGCCGTAGTCGAGGGCCCGAGCCGGATCGGTGGCGCGCAGGGCCACCGGATCGATGCCGAAGATGTCCCGGACGTAGGCCTCGCGCACCTCCTCGTCGTCGAAGGAGCGGACCTGGCCCGGTACCCCGGCCTTCCAGCCCGGATGGTGGCCGGCCCGGATGGCCCCGCCCAGCTCCTTGACGGCGTCGGGCTCCGGCGGCACGGAGAAGGCCAGGCACTCGGCGGCGAAGGAGACCCGGGCGTCGCGCACGTCCGACAGCGGTCGGCGGTAGGTCCCGACGCCGAAGTAGTGGGCTACTCCCTCGCCCGGCGCGAACGGCAGCACCCCGCCCGTCGGTGTGGTGGGCACATAGGGCACGCCCGGGGCCGCGGCGGCGACCACTCCGGCCAGTTCGGCCAGTAGGGGGGGAGACCATTTGGCCGGGTCGAGGCCGAGCATGGCCGACTGTTGCTCCACCTCCGAGCCGCCGCTGAGAACGGTCAGCGCGGGATGGGAGGCGGCCCGGCGCGACATGGCCGCCACCTCCCCGGCGTAGGTGGCCTGCCACTCCTCGTCCTTGGGCGGGTCCATGCTGGCCCACATGGCGTCCTGCCAGACCATGATGCCGAGTCGGTCGCACATCTCCCACCAGGCCTCGGTCTCGTACACCGCGGTCCCCGGCACCCGGACCATGTTGAACCCGGCGGCGACGAACCGCTGCAGATCCCGTTCCAACCGGTCCGGGTCGTTCTGCAGGGTGGTCACATCGAGAGGCAGCCAGTTGGCGCCTCGGCAGAAGACGGGCACGCCGTTGATCTCCAGGCCGAACCGCCCGCCGGAGCGGTCGGCCCGGACGGTGCGGAACCCGGTCGGCGCCAGCGAGGCGGTGACGGCTCCGGAGAGGGATAC
>DATGAX010000361.1:0-8512 GCA_035312965.1 Acidimicrobiales bacterium | reverse complement strand
CTCGGACTCGGCCACCTGCTCGGCGGTGAGGCGGAAGATGCCGGCCATCACGATGGCCCGAGCCTGATCGGCGGGCAGATCCCGGATGGCGCGGCGCAGCGCCCTGGCCGAGTCGGCTCGCACCGCTTCCCTGACCGGGTCGTCGGCCGCCGGACCGAGGAGCCGGACCAGATCCACCGGATCGACCGCCGCCGGGCGCTTGGCCCTCAGCGAATCGATGGCCAGATTGCGGGTGATGGTGGTCAGCCAGGTGCGCACCGCGGCCCGCCCCGGGTCGTACCGGGCGGCGCTGCGCCATGCCCGTTCGAAGGCCTGCTGGGCCACGTCCTCGGCCTGGGCCGGATCCCCGAGGATGGCCAGCGCCACGCCGAACGCGTGGCCCTGGAACCGCCGCACGAATGCCACCGAGATCTCGCTGTCGCCGGCCGCGAACCCCGCCAGTAGGGCCTCATCATCCATCCGTTCAAAGGGTATCCCGATGCGGCCCACATCCTCATTACGCCGGAGCCGCACTTACGGATTGCTCCTGTCGAGATGCTGCATGGTGCCTCTCCCCCGGCCGACTGTAACGGCTCGGCGTTCCGTTGGTGGAACAGCCGGCCGGGGGGAGGCCTGCACCCGCCGGAGGGGCAAATACCGGCGGCGGCAGAGGGGATCGAAGGGCCGGCCGATCAGTAGATCGGGGGGCCGATCGGGGTGGTCGTGCTGGTGGGCGGCGGCTGCGTGGTCGGCGGCGCCGTCGTCGCCGGTGCCCTGGTGGTCGGCGGGGCCGTGGTGGCCGGGGCCCGCGTTGTGGGAGGCGCGGTGCTGGGTGCGACGGTGGCCGGCGCCACTGTCGCCGGCGCCGCGGTGATCGTCGAAGTCGACGGCGCTGCGCTGGTGGTCGGTGCCGGCGCCGGCGCCTCGACGGCCAGGGCCCAGCGGCCGGGGCCGAGCACCACACCCTGCCCGTTGACCTCTCCGGGCCGCGTGTCGCGGGCGAACGTATAGAGCGGGTGCCCGCCCAAGGTGACCTGCACGCCCTCGGCCCGGTCCATGGTTCCCAGACCGGTCACTCCGGGGCCGCCTTTGGCCGTCGTGGTGCCGGCCGGCAGGAGCAGCGGCCGCCAGTTGGTCAGGCAGCTGCCGGTGCAGGCCGGGTGGCCGGGCTGGTCGGCCGAGTAGGTGTACAACGCATCGCCCGCCTGGTTGGCCAGAGCCTGCTGATGCCCGCCCAGAGCGCGTAGGAAGACGATGGGTGTCGACCCATTGGGCTGCTGGACCTGGGCCGCCGGGCTTCCGACGGCCGAGACGCGGTGCGTGCCGTTGCACCCGGCCAGGACACTGGCCGAGGCCAGCACCGCCGGACCAAGGACGGCCCATCGCAGCGCCGCCCGGGTAGAGCTGGTCATCTGTTCCTCCGTGTTCGGTTGGGACTAGATACGTCCGGTCCCGGCTCACGGATTTCGCCGCAACCCACCTTTTCCGGCGACCAGCGACAGATCGGCTGCCGGTGTTCGGGCGATGACCCGGCCGGGCCCGGTCGAATTGCCGCCGGGCGCGGTGAGGATCAGGGTCGGACCGGATGCGGTCGTCCCGGCCTCATGCGGACCGAAGTACAAACGCCAGGACGGAGGGACGACCACCCGCACCCCCGCCTCCTCCAGGGTCAGCGCGATTCCCGCCGCGTAGGGCCACAGCCCGGGCTGGGCGATGACCAGCCCGACGGGCGTGCTGCCCACGGTGGCCCGCCGGGCCGCCGCGTCCAGAACTGCCGTTTCGGACACGGTGGCCCGCCGGCCCGCCGTCGTCGCCGCCTCGAGGGTGGGCCACGGCCCCGACCCGGTGGTGGACGAGATGGGAATGGCGCGCAGCTGGGCCACCGTCATCACGGACACGGCGACGGCCGTGGCGATCGCCGCCGCGGCCGGAGCCAGAGGGTCCGTACTCAGGGGGCGGGATCGGGACGTCGGGCGAATCAGTGGGCCGACGACCAGCCCACCGGCCAGTAAGAGGATGAGCGGCACCACGGCCAGCCACTCCCCGTAGTAGGCCAGGAGCGGGCGGGGCGCCCACCCCAGAGACAGCGTGCCTATTACGGCGACCGCCGCCCCGCCGACCGCCAGCTCCCGGGCGACGCGCTGGCCACGGCGGTGGGCGGCCCGGATGCACACCGCGGCCGCAACGATCAGGATCACGCCGGTCGCCGTCTCCGCCGCCACGCCGCGGTGGAGGGTCAAGACGTAGTCGTGGTTCCCGAACGGCATGACGCCGAGCGCGGCCGACCCGGCCCGCAGGGCGGCGGGGATGCCCGCCGGCCGGCGGCCCGATCTGAGGTAGTCCCACATCAGCGCCAGGTTGTTCGGCTGATCGCTCCACAGCTCGACAACCGACGGCACCCACATCGCCACGAGCAGAAGCCCGCCGAGCGCTCCGGTACGTGTCACTCGGGGCAGGCTTCGCTTCTGCTTCCGGCTCCGCTTCCGGCTCTGCTTCCGGCGCCATGCGACGCCGAGCGCGCCCATGAGGAGGACGGCCACGACGGGCAGGGTGCCGACGTGGGTCTGCACCTCGTAGGAACCCACCACCGCGGCCCAGACACCGGCACCTCGGGCGGCAGGATCGGCGACCGACAGAGCCCACAGGGCGACGAACAGCACCATGGGAGCGATGATCAGGTAGGGGTTCCAGGGCTCCCGCATGGTCCCGACCCCGACGAAGAGCATCCACACGGCGGCGGCGACGGCCGCCCACAGAGCCCGGGCCCCGCCGAAGCGGTGGCGGATCAGGGCGACCACCGCTGTCAGAGTGGCCCCGTTGAACACCGTGGCGCCCAGGTAGAGGCCGGCGCCGACCGACGAGAGGAGCCCGGTGAAAGGGGCCAGGACGTAGAAGACAGCTGGACCGGGATGGTGGAATCCCTGCACCGAGTACGGCCCGAGCAGCTGATCGAAGCGGGCCGCCCTCCGGGCGTCCATCGAGATCAGGGCCTGATCGCCGTACAACGTCATGTGCGGCTGGGCGGCGAGGATGAGGGCCGCCTGCACGAGGGGACCGACGGCCGCCACCAGCAGAGCGGCCCGGCCCATCCACCGGTTCTGCGCCGACTCGCCCGGTTCGGAGCCGGCCGGCGAGGGCCGGACGCCGGCCGCTGCGAGCAGGCGGCTACGAGGCGGCCACCCCGGCGGAGCAGTCAATCGTCAGGGCTCGACCCGCCACCGGCCGTCATGTCGGGCCGGCCGCGCCCATTGATTGGCCGGGCCGGAACGGCTGGGACAGCTGGGCCAGGAGCACCGCCGTCAAACGGTCGGCCCCCTGCTCGACCGGTACCGCCCGGCCGGCAATCCCGGTGGCGACGGGCGCCCCCCGGGTGGGGTCGACGGCCAGACCGCTGAGTCGATCCCAGCAGTTGAGCACGAACCCGAAGTTGACGGCCGGCTTCCCGGCGACCGGCTCCCGGGCGTGATGCAGCCGGTGGTATGCCGGGCTGACCACGACTTTGCCGAGCGGCCCATACGTCCAGCGGAGGTTGGCGTGCGGGAGTGTCACGAGGCACCCGTAGCCTACGACCGCCCACACGGGCACGCCGCCGCTCGCGCTCAGCATCAAGGCCGGCAGTATGGCCGGGAGGTACGACGCGTGAGCGAGGGGGTGGGTCCGGAACGTGGTGAACACGCTCATCTCCTCCTGGGAGTGGTGGAGAGCGTGGAAGCGCCACAGCGCCTGCGACCGGTGATTGGCCACGTGAACGGCCCAGTTGGAGGCATCCATGGCGACGAGGACCAGGACGCTGACCAGCAGTTGGGAACCGAGCGGGAGGCGGCCGAGGAGCAGGAAGCGAGCGTGCGCGTGGACAGCCATGGAGAAGCCCGTGTTGAGCAACGTGACGAACGGGGCCACCAGCACGAACACCCCGAGGTAGGCGGCGTCCACGGCATGGGCGCGGGACCTGACCGGTCGGGACACGGCGGGCCAGATCCGCTCGCACACGAACACCACTCCGACGACGGCCAGAAGCACCGGTCCGGTCATGCGCACCTGGGCTACCGCCAGCTGGTGGTACAGGTCATGGGCGCGGATCAGGGCTCGGGCGCCGTCGGCGACCAGCCAGGTCGCCGCCGCGGTCAGGCCGACGCAGCCGAGCCAGGCGCCGGCGTGGCGCCGGGTCGCTCTCCGGTCGAGGGTGAGGGCCAGCAACGCGTCAGTACGACACGCCGCCGCCGCTGGGCGCGGCTGTGGTGGCCGGGGACTGGTTGCCGGCAGGCGCCTGGTTGGCCGGGGTGCCCTTGGACGATGTGCCGCAGGCGGCCAAACCGGCGGCGGATGCCAGGGCCACCGCCCCGGTGAGGACGAGGGGGGCGATCCGGCGGTGGAGTGCGTTCATCATGAACCTTTCGTCAAGCGTCCGGTTGGACGGCCAGGTTTCCATATGTACGGTCGCCGGACGGGGAGGGATGGCTCGGGGCGGCCAGCCCACCAAGCGGAGCGTGTAGACAGAAAGGGCCCGCCCGAGTAGCTCAGTTGGCCAGAGCAGGCGCCTTGTAAGCGTCAGGTCGTCGGTTCGAACCCGACCTCGGGCTCTGGAAAATCCCAGCAACTCCAACGTCTGTCGGATATAGATGCTGAGAGCTCGCGCTCCACCTCTGGCATGCTGGGACATGGGCGGAAGGGGTGGCGGACTTGCGACTAGGGGGCTCGCTAGGGAAGCAGATTGGGGTCGTAGCGGCGGTCACGGCTTTCACCGGCGGGTCGGGCCTGATCCCGACGGCAGCCGCCGGCGCTCAGCCCACGAGAAGTGGCTACGTGTCGGCTTGCGAGAAATCCTTCAAGACTGTCGAGACAGCCGCTGAGGCCTACAAAGCCCAAGTCGGCGGCTATCCAGGTACCGCGTTGCCGAACAGCGACACGGCCACCGCCGGGTCGGCACCAAAGGGTGTGACCCCCGATCCACAGATCCTCGATCTGATGGGCGCGGTCACGTCGTACCAGACGACTTCCGGTCCCTGGCTCCAGTCGTACCCCTACGTGCCGCGTGTGTTCCAGATTCGCCTGACGCCGGCAACCGGACGTGTGTATGTCGCCAAGACCCGAGGGAACCGGACGATACCGAGAGTCTCGACGTACTCAATGCGGAACTGCGAAAGCCTGCGGTAGACGGCCAGAGCCGCCAACGAGCCTCGAGGCCTGTACCGGCTGGCCGGCGCACGGAGGAGAATTGCCGGCACCGCGAGGGCTTGAGTACGTCCGCGGAGGAACAGCCATCAAGGCGTCCGTCATTGCGCCGCCCTCGGTGAACGGATTGCATCGACAGGAAGCGGGTAGATCCCTGGCGCGGGAGCGAAGGCGCGCGCTCACGACAGCGGAGTGTCGCGCTGAAGACCCTGCGTCACGTCGCTAGGGCTGCTTCAAAGAGAGAGAGAACTGAATCCAATGGCCAGTACAGACGCCATCACCATGCTCAAGGATGATCACAAGACGGTAGAGCAGCTGTTCAAGCGGTTCGAGAACGCCGGCGAGCGGGCTTACGTCGAAAAGCGAAATGTCGTCGACCGAATCGTCGAGGCGCTCTCGGTCCATGCCGCTGTGGAGGAGCAGGTCTTCTACCCGTTGGTGCGGGCGACAGTCCCGGGGGTCGAGGATGTCACGCTGGAGAGCCTTGAGGAGCACCACATCGTGAAGTGGGTGCTGTCGGAACTCGACTCGATGAATCCTGAAGACGAGCGCTATGACGCGAAAGTGACGGTCCTCATCGAGAACGTCCGTCACCATGTCGCAGAGGAGGAGCAGGACCTCTTCCCGATGGTGCGAAAGGAGCTCGGGCGTGATTCGCTGAGCGACGTCGGGGAGGTCATGGCGCAAGCCCGGAACTCGGCGCCCACCCACCCTCACCCCCGCTCACCCGACACTCCGCCGCAGAATTTCGTGATTGGCGCCGCGGCAGGCGTGGCCGACCGCATAGGTGACACGGTCAACGGACTGGCTCAGGGGTATGTGACGGCCGTCGGCGATCTCATCGCCACTGTCCTCGGACGCAAGAAGCCCCGCGTGTCGCCGACCGGATCGACGGTTTCCCGTGACACCGCCAAGCGGGTCCGGTCCACGGCCGCCGGGGCGACCGATTCGGCTATCGAAGCGATCCTCACGGCCAGGGACACCGGCGAGCGCACCCTGCACACCGCGCAGAGCACAGGTTCGTCAGCCGCCGCAGGAACGAAGCGCACCACTCGTTCGGCCAAGGGCGGCGCGACCAGGACCGCACGGACGGCGAAGGCCGGCGCCAAGGGCGCCGCAACCTCGGCGCAGCGCTCCTCTAGGCAGACGGTCACCACCGCCAAGCGGGCGGCGACCAGCACGGCCCGGCAAGGCCGCGCCGCGGTGAAGAGCACGAGGGCGACCGCCAAGCGCTCGGTCGGCCAGACCCGATCTACCGCCAGCCGGTCGGCGCGCTGATCCCGTACCCGTTCATCCAGAGGATCCAGGAGCGGTCAAGAGGTCGGCGAACTTGCGCCGCCGGGGCTAGGAGTCGCCGAGTACGTCTGCCAGCTGACGGGTGTCCACGAACTGCTCGAAACGCGCCACCTTGCTGTCCCTGACGGTCCAGACGTGTACGACTTGGGCGTCGAGCAGCTTCCCCGTTTCGACCCCCTTGCCCCGATAGCGGCCGATCATGACGACCTAGTCGCCTTGGCCCAAGAAGCGGTCCGGGACGACCTCGAAGCCCTCGAACTCCGAGCCGATCCGTGCGAATACGCCCTCCACGACTTCTTGAGGGCCGACGAAGGGCCGCCCCACATTCCATGGGTTCCCCTCCGCCTCGGACCATTCGATGTCGTCGGACATCGATCCGAGCACGTTCGGGATATCGCCATTGGCGAACGCCCCATAGAGGTTCTTCATGAATTCGACGTTGTCCATTTTGGACCCCCCTTTGTAGCCTTAGCTGGACCCTACTGAACAGGCGCAAGGGGCGAGTCGGTTGAGTCGGTGGAGCGCCGACTGTGTGCGAGCGGCGTACGGTAGGCCCGGTACAAACGACCGGTAGCTGTGAAACGCCGAATGGATCCGATGACCGTCTTCCATCTGAACCACAAGATCCGGCCGTGACCGCCCTGCGGGTAACCGCTGTCTGGAGGCACCCGGTCAAGTCGATGCAGGGGGAAGCCCTCGACTCGGCCTACATTGACGCGGCCGGTCTGGAGGGTGACCGGGTGTGGGCCGTGGTCGACGCCACCTCCGGCCTCGCCCTGACGGGCCGGCGCGAGCCCCGTCTCCTTATGGCCCAGGCGGAGCTGGGTTCCGAGGGCGAGCCGGACGTCACACTGCCCGACGGTACGATCTGCCACGGCACGGGGAACAGGACCGACGCAACTCTGTCCGCCTGGCTGGGACGTGATGTCGGCCTCGCCCGCGCCGACCACCTGCCTCCAACGGGCGCGGAGGCCTTCGCCGACGCCACCGACGATTCCAGCGAGGTCATTTGCTGGACGATGCCCGCCGGACGGTTCGTCGACCTCTTCCCGATCCTGCTGATCACCACCGCCAGCCTGCGGGCCGCGGCGCGCCACCACCCCGCTGGCCAATGGGACGTGCGCCGCTTCCGCCCCAATGTCGTCGTCGAGGCTCCCGGAGACCATTGGTCCGAGGACGCCTGGGTGGGCGCCGAAGTGTCGGTCGGGCCGCAACTGCGGCTCACGCCGGCTCGGAGGGCCTCCCGATGCACCATGGTGACAAGGCCACAGCCCGGCCTTGACAGGGACATCGAAGTCTTCCGGACCCTCGCCGCCGCCCACGGAGCCGACTTCGGTGTCTGGGCCACCGTTTCCACCGCGGGAGCGGTGCGAGTCGGCGACGCCGTCTCAGTGAGCTGACCTACTTGCTCGGCTGCGGGGCGTTGCAGTTGCGGACCTTCGGGTTCGCGCCGACGTAGTTGAGCGGCCCGGCGAGGATCGTTACGGCGATGGTTCCGGCGTGCGCGCAAGTGTCGGGCCCACCCCGGTAATAGCCCCGCTGGCCGGCTGCGATGGCTCCGATCGCCAACCAGATGATGAGCAGGGCGGTGATCAACCGGGCTCCGGCTGCGCTCGAGGGGTAACGGCGGCGGGTGTCAGGGGCGTACACGACGATCTCCTTGACTTGGTGCGTGTTTCCGTAGAAGTACCCGGATGGGCGCCGAAACAAATCTTGGTACCGGCGCTGGTTCGCTCTGGCCGCACTTGCGCATTCGGTCCGACCGTTCGTGGCCGTCGCCGTCGGTCGGCCCCCGGCGTACATCGCCCGTTTCTTGTCTGCCCTCGAGCCGGGCCTGTCAGGCGCGGCGCCCGGACAGGTCGAGCAGCCGCGTCTGAAGTGGCGCGTCCTCGCTCACCTCACCGCTCGGTCCCGATCCGAAGAAGCCGCTGCTGCCGATGAAGCCCGCCATCGGTGACATGTGGGCCCAGACTTCGGACACGAGGTCCGCTGGAAGTTGGTCGTCGGCATCGACGGCCCGCGCCAGATCCCAGGCGTGCAGTAGGGCGTCACCGGTCCGCATCCC
>DATGAX010000360.1:0-6375 GCA_035312965.1 Acidimicrobiales bacterium | reverse complement strand
CGGGGTCGGGCCGGCGGGAGGTCGACGCCGACGGGGCGATCGTCACCCCCGGCTTCGTCGACATCCACACCCACTACGACGGCCAGGCCACGTGGGACGACTCGCTGGCGCCGTCGTCGGCCCACGGCGTGACGACGGTCGTCGCCGGCAACTGCGGCGTCGGCTTCGCGCCGGTCCGCGATGCGGATCACGACCAGCTCGTCTCGCTGATGGAGGGCGTCGAGGATCTGCCGGGCGCCGTCCTGCACGAGGGCCTGCCGTGGACCTGGGAGAGCATGGGCGAGTTCCTCGACGCGCTAGAGACCCGCCCCCGCGACATCGACTGCGCGGCGCAGATGTGCCACGGCCCGATCCGCTTGTACGTGATGGGCGAGCGCGGCGCCCGGCGGGAGGCGGCGTCACCCGAGGAGATCGACGAGATGGGCCGGTTGGCGGCGGAGGGCATCCGGGCGGGCGCCCTCGGGTTCACCACGTCCCGGACCCTCAACCACAAGACCAGCCGGGGCGAGCCGACGCCGACGCTGACCGCGGCCCGGGAGGAGCTGGTGGGCATCGCGGCCGCCATCGGGGCGGCCGGCACCGGCGTGCTGCAGGTGATATCCGACTTCCCGGACTTCGAGACCGAGATGGAGACGCTGTTCGAGATGATGCGGGTGTCGGGCCGCCCGCTGTCGATCTCCCTGGCCCAGGGGGCTCCGGGCGGGGCCTACCGCCGGCTGCTCGACGCCCTGGATCGGGCCAACGCCGAGGGCCTGTGCATGAGAGGTCAGGTCGCGGCCCGGGCCATCGGCATCCTCATCGGGCTCGAAGGCACGATCAATCCGTGGAAGCGTTCCGAGACGTTCCGGTCCGGTGCCGATCTGCGGGATCCCGAGGTCAAAAGGCGCATCCTCGAGGAGACCGATCAGGTCGGGGCGGGATCGCTCGTGCGGTTGGATCGGGTGTTCGAGCTGGGTGATCCTCCCGATTACGAACCGGACGCCAGCCGTTCGGTGGCGGCCCGGGCGGCCCGGGAGGGGCGCGATCCGGCGGACCTGCTGTACGACCTCCTCCTCGACGGCATGTTGTACATGCCGGTCCTCAACTACTTCGACGGCAACCTCGACGCCGTCGCCGAGATGCTGGCCCACCGGCACACCGTTCCCGGGCTGGGCGACGGGGGGGCCCACGTCGGGACGATCTGCGACGCCAGCTTCCCGACCATGCTGCTCACGCACTGGGGTCGGGACCGCAAGGGCGGTCCGGTGTTCGAGATCCCGTGGTTGATCGCCCGGCAGTGCCGGGCCACGGCGGAGGCGGTCGGGCTCCTCGACCGCGGCCTGCTGGCCCCCGGTCACAAGGCGGACGTCAACGTCATCGATTTCGACCGGCTGCGGATCGGCCCGCCCCGCATCGTCGCCGACCTGCCCGCCGGCGGGCGGCGCCTGATGCAGTCGGCCGACGGGTACCTCCACACGTTCGTCTCCGGCGTCGAGGTGTATGCCGACGGTGAGGCGACCGGCGCCCTCCCCGGCCGCCTGGTGCGCGGGGCCCGCGGTTGAAGATCCGCTTCGCCCTCTCGGTCGGGACGGGCCCGCCCGACGCCGCGGCGCTGGCGTCGGTCTGCCGCCTGGCCGAGTCGCGGGGGTTCGACACCCTCTGGTTCTCCGATGTCCCGACGCTGCCGCTGACCGACCCCCTGGTCGGTGTGGCGTTCGCCGCCGGGGTGACGGAGCGGGTCCACCTGGGCGTGAACCTCATCCCGTTCGGGTCCACGCCGTACCTGGTGGCCCACCGGCTGGCCCAGCTCGACCGGCTGTCGGGGGGGCGGCTGCTGGTCACCCTCGTGCCCGGCCTCGATCCGCCCTACCCGGGACGGATGGTGGACGAGGTCATTCCCGAGCTGCGCGCCCTCTGGTCGGGGGGCCTGCCGGTCCCGCCGGTGCAGGATCCGTTGGAGATCTGGCTGGGCGGCTCCGGCCCGAAGGCGGTCGAGCGGGCCGGCCGCCTGGCCGACGGGTGGCTGGGGTCGCTCGTGTCGCCCCGCCGGGCCGGGCAGGTACGGGCCGGGATCCAGGAGGCGGCCGCCGCCGCGGGCCGGACCGTCGATCCCGAGCACTTCGGGCTCTCCATCGGGTACGCCCGCGATGCGGCGGGCGTCGAGGCGGCGGCCCGCTCCCGGCTGCGGGCCCTGCGTTCCCGCCGGCCCGACCTGGACCCGGGCGTCGATCCGTCCGACCTGGTGCCGGTCGGAGCCGACGCGCTGCGCCGGCTGATCGGCGAGCTGGCCGGCGAGGGGCTGTCCAAGTTCGTCGTCCGGCCCGTCGGGCCGGTGGCCGATTGGGACGAAGAGCTGGCCTGGCTGGCCGGCACCCTCCTCGACCTGCAGACCTAGAGCATCAGCGGCTGGGCGCGATCCCGGCCGCCGCGGCCAGCTCATCGGCTTCGGCCGCCACGTCGATCCCGAGCGGCCGGCAGACGAGGAACCGGTCGAAGCGCCCGGCGTTGAGGTCGACCTGCACGGCGGCCTGGCGGCCCCGGACGACGCAGAAGTCGTAGTGCCGGTCGCTGTGGGTCCACGTGCCCATGGCCGCCACGCCCCGCAGAGCCGTGCCCGCCATGCGGCGGCCCCGGAGGGCCAGCCACGGCTTCTCCACCGGAGTGACCGACTGCACCGCGCTCAACGGGACGCGGATGTCGTGGTGGAAGCCGATCACCTTCTGCATGGTCGTCAGGTGGAGTACCAGGTCGTCACCCTCTACGCGCAGTTCGGCCACGGCGATGGAGCCTAGGACCGCGTCGACGTCAGGAGGAGCGTCGAGTAACCCATCTCGAAGGAGCCGCCTTCGCCGTCGATCACCCCGCCGACCGCGTCGAGCAGCCCGGCGAGCCGTTCGGGCTCCATGGTGGCATGGTCGCTGTGCGTCGGGAGCTGGTCCAGCCACTCGGCCCGGGTGTACCGCCGGCTCCAGGCGAAGGTCGTCGCCTCCGGGCCGCTCAGGTCGGGGTGGCGGCGGATGGCCTCCTGGACCGCCTCGTAACCGTCGACCGAGGCGTAGCCGAGGAGGACCGAGTAGCTCTCCGCCCCCGGCGCCAGGCGGGCGTACACCTCGTCGAGGCGCGACCGGGTCGGCTCCGGCGGCTCGCCCCGGTTCCAGAAGAGGCACAGCCGGCCGCCCGGCCGGAGGAGGCGGGCGGCCTGGGCCGCCCCCACCTCCGGGTCGACCCAGTGCCACGCCTGGGCCGCCGTCACCCGGTCGAAGGTCCGCCCGGCCGGGTCCCAGTCCTCGATGCGGGCCACCTCGACCGTCGTCCCCCGCCGGCGGGCCAGCTCCGCCATGCGGGCGTCCACCTCGACACCGAGGACCCGGGCGCCGCGGGCCGCCATCAGGCGGGCTGCGATCCCCGTTCCGCAGCCGACGTCGAGCACGTCCAGGGCCTCCGGATGGGGCCCCAGGATCTCGTCGAGCAGGGCGGCCGGGTAGGACGGTCGGGACCGGTCGTAGCGCTCCGGATCGGCCCCGAAGGACTCGGCTCGCCGTCGGTCGTCGTGCACGGCCTTTCATGGTGGCAGCTGCGAGCGCGTAGCGTCGGTGACCTATGAGACGGCCCGCGGTCGTGCTGCTGAGCGGCGGACTCGACTCCACCACGGTCCTGGCCCTGGCCCGAGCGGACGGTTACGACTGCGCCGCCCTCAGCTTCGACTACGGGCAGCGCCACGCCGTCGAGCTGGACGCCGCCCGCCGGGTGGCGGCCGCCTTGGGTGCCGGCCGGCACGTCGTCGCCTCCATCGACTTGAGAGCCTTGGGCGGGTCGGCGCTGACCGCCGACGTCGACGTGCCAAAGGGCCGCAGCCAGGGCGAGATGGCGAGTGGCATCCCGATCACGTACGTACCGGCCCGCAACACCATCTTCCTGTCGTTCGCCCTGGCCCTGGCCGAGACCATCGACGCGTCCGACATCTTCATCGGCGTCAATGCCCTGGACTACTCCGGCTACCCCGACTGCCGGCCCGAGTACATCGCGGCCTTCGAGGCCATGGCCGACCTGGCCACCCGGGCGGGGGTCGAGGGCGGGACGCGGACCACGATCCACACCCCGTTGATGGAGTTGACCAAGGCGGGCATCATCGCCCTCGGCACCTCGCTCGGCGTCGACTACGGGCTGACCCACAGCTGCTACGACCCCGACCCCGACGGACGGCCGTGCCTGGGGTGCGACAGCTGCCTGCTGCGGGCCAAGGGCTTCGCCGAGGCGGGTCGGCCCGACCCGCTCGTGGTGACGGGAGCATGAGCTACCTGGTCAAGGAGCTCTTCTACACGTTGCAGGGGGAGGGGGCCCGGACGGGCCGGCCGGCGGTGTTCTGCCGGTTCTCGGGCTGCAATCTCTGGACCGGCCGCGAGCGCCATCGCCACGTGGCCGTTTGCCAGTTCTGCGATACCGACTTCGTGGGCACGGACGGCCCCGGTGGCGGCCGGTTCGACACGGCTGCCGACCTGGCCGCGGCGGCGGCCGGGGCGTGGAGCGGCCGGCCCTCGCCCGCGGCCCGGCCTTACGTGGTGTGTACCGGGGGCGAACCGCTACTTCAGCTCGATGCTCCCCTGGTCGCCGCGCTGCACGAGCACGGCTTCGAGGTGGCGGTCGAGACCAACGGCACCCGCCCCCTCACCGAGGGCCTGGACTGGGTCTGCGTCAGCCCCAAGTCCGGTGCCCCCCTGGTCGTCGAGCGGGGCGACGAGCTCAAGCTGGTGTACCCCCAGGACGGCCTGGCGCCGGAGGACGTGGCCGGCCTGGGCTTCGACCGGTTCTTCCTGCAGCCCATGGACGGGCCGATGCGGGCGGAGAACACCAAAGCGGCGGTGGAGTACTGCCTGGAGCATCCGCAGTGGCGCCTGTCGCTCCAGACCCACAAGGTGCTCGGCATCCCATGAGGAAGGCGACGGTGTTCCGGGAGTTCGGCTTCGAGGCGGCCCACCGGCTGCCCCACGTCCCCGACGGCCACAAGTGCGCCCGTCTGCACGGGCACTCCTTCCGGGTCGAGGTCCACGTCACCGGCCCCGTCGATCCCGATCTGGGCTGGGTCATGGACTTCGCCGATGTCAGAGCGGCCTTCGCCCCGCTCCACGACGCCCTGGACCACCGTTACCTCAACGAGGTTCCGGGCCTGGAGAACCCGACCAGCGAGCACCTGGCGGCGTGGATCTGGGAACACCTGGTCGCCGGGGGGCTGGAGCCGAGCCGCATCGTGGTGCGCGAGACGTGCACCGCAGGGTGCGTGTACGAAGGTCCGGGGTGGGACGAAGATGCCTGACGGCGGCTCCGAACCGCTCGATACAGGAAGAGTGCGCCGGACCAGACGCTCAGGTGTGGCGGCGGCGGCCATGCTGGTACCGCTCGTCGCCAGCGGGGTGCTGGCCCGGGCCGACGGGGGCCCCCTGCCCGAGGCCGGCCCGTCCGTCCCCGCCGCGCCGGCGTCGCACCCGCCCCGCCCATCTTCGCTCTTGCCGGCGGTGGCCGCGCCCCTGACCGCCACACCCCGGGCCACGACGGCCGGCGCCGTGGCGGCCCCGATGGCGCCGCAGGAGGTGCGGGCCACGGTCGCCGCCTCCCGCTCGGCCGGTGCAGGCTCCGCCCCCCGACCGGGCCGGCCTTCCAGTCGAGCGACCCGGGCCGCCGCCCCGAGCGGGTACCAGGGCCGTTGGGGCGTGGTCGAGGCGGACTTCCCCGGCTCGGTGAGCTCCCTCGACGGGCTCGAGGCCAGCCTCGGGCGGAGGGCCGACTACGTCATGTGGTACGTCCACTGGGGCGGACCGTACGGCGCCTTCGACCGGACCGGGCTCGACAAGGCGGAGGCGAACGGCTCGACCCCGGTGATCACCTGGATGTCCGACGATCCGTGGGGCTCCACGGTGTACACCGACGCCGCCATCGCGGCGGGCACCTACGACGGCTACATCAGGTCGTGGGCGGCCGGGCTGGCGGCCTACGGCCGGCCCGTCCTCCTGCGCTTCGACCACGAGATGAACTGCACGTGGTACGACTGGGTCCCCGGTGTCCATGGCAACACGCCGGCCGGCTTCGTGGCCGCCTGGCGCCACGTGTACGCCGTCTTCGCCGCGGCCGGTGCGACCAACGTGACCTTCGTGTGGAGCCCGAACATCGACTTCCACGGCGCCTCCGCCTCGCTACCCTCGCTGTACCCCGGCGACCCATATGTGGGGATGGTCGGGGTGGACGGGTACAACTGGGGCCCGAGCGGCTACCACACCTGGCAGACCGCGGCGCAGGTCTTCGGCCCCACCCTGGCCGAACTGCCGGCGATCACGAGCAAGCCGCAGCTCATCGCCGAGGTCGGCTCGACGTCGGTCGGCGGCGACAAGGCGGCATGGATCACGT
>DATGAX010000359.1:0-7512 GCA_035312965.1 Acidimicrobiales bacterium | reverse complement strand
GACCAGGAGGATCGCCCCGCCGACGGAGACGGGCAGGGCGATCACCAGCGCGATGACGGACGAGGCCAGGGTCCCGAACAGCATGGCGAGGATGCCGAACTGCGCCTTGGGCAGGGCCGCCTCACCGTTCTTGACCTCGGGCGTGCCGTACTGGTTGCCCAGGTTGAACTGGCGGCTGGTGAAGAAGTGGCCGCCGCTGAACCGGATGGCAGGAAGGGCCTGGCGGACCATCTGGTAGGCCAGGAACACCAGCACGGCGGTGGGCACCATGGCGGCCACCAGCAGGACGGCCCGGATCACCCGGTCGGCTGCGGTCAGCTCGGCGCGCCGGCGGGCCCGGGCCGACAGGCCCGGGCCCCGGGTGGGACGTTCGATGGTGGCGGTCAACGGCGGCTCCGCTCCCGGGCGCTACTGAATGCTGGCGATGGCCGTCTGCACCGCCGGGATGACGTTGTTCGGCAGCGGCTCGAACTGCTCCTTGTCCAGGTAGTTGGCGGCATTGCCACCGGAGGGGCTGACGGCGAAGGCGAGGAAGTCCCGGATCGCCAGGGCCTTGTCGGAGCTGGACTGATCCTTCTTGACCACGATGTACTCGAAGTTGACGATCGGGTAGGAGTCGGCGCCCGGCTCGTCGATCAGCGACACGGCCAGGTTGGCCGGCACACTGCCCGCCCCCGCGGTCACCGCCGCCGTCACCGTCTTGGTGCTCGGTAGCTCGAAGTTGCCCGCCTTGTTCTGCAGCTCGGCCTCGCCCAGCCCGGCCGCCGCCGCCTTGCTCTCGGCGCTCACGCCGATGTAGGCGATGCAGCCCGGAGTGGCGCTGCACGTCTGCACCATGCCGGGGTTGCCGCTCGCGGTCTCCTCGCTGGACACGGTTGGCCACGTGACGGTCGTGCCGAGGGAGGGCCCGTTGCTCCAGGTCTGGTTGGTCGCCGAGAGGAAGCTGGCGAACAGGAAGGTGTCACCGGAGGAGTCGACGCGGCGCACGGGGACGATGGTCTTGGGCGGCAGGGTGACGCCGGGGTTGAGGGCCGTGATGGCGGGGTCGTTCCACTTGGTGATGGACCCCTCGTACATCTTGGCGATGACGTCGCCCGTGAGCTTCAGGTTGGTGGCGCCGGGCAGGTTGTAGTTGACGGCCTGCGACGACACCGCGATCGGCACGTTGAGCAGGTCGGGGTGGGCAGTGAGGTTGCCCGAGCTGAGGTAGGCGTCGGAGCCGCCCATGTCGGTGGTTCCGGCGATGGCGTCGCTGATCCCCTTGCCCGAACCACCGGCCGCCGGGCTGAAGGTGACGTTGGAGTAGGCGGCGTGGAGGGGATCCACCAGCAGCTGCAGGTACGGGTACAGCAGGCTGGAGCCCGCCTCGGTGAGGCTGACCGCGCTGGTCGGGTTGCCCGTGCGGGGTGTGCTCGCCCCCGTCGAGATGGTGGACGAGCCCGAGGAGCCGCTGGTCGTGGACGAGCTGGTCGAGCTCTTGGACGACGAGCACCCGGCCAGCGCCAGGGGGACGATCAGGGCTACGGGCAGGAGACGCTTCAAGGGGTTTCCCTTTCGTTGATGGGGGAGCACGGGCGCCGTCTGGCCCTGCCCGGGCTCCGCGAGCCCCCTCGGGCTCACGGTCGTTTTCTCCGGTCGTGGCCTACCCTAGAAAGGCTTGGTTACCGGCTACGTAACACACGGTGAACGTCAGCTGAACACTTCGGAAATCCGTCGGAGTGGACCGCTGAGGGTCGAACCGGCGGGCCGCCCATCGCGCCTACCCTCGCGGGAGATGGGAGACCGGCGCTGATGTGGAGCCGAACCGACTTACGGGCTCATGGCGGACCTGCGGGCACCCCTGACGGCGATGCCGAGCTGGCGGCCGACGATCTCTCGACCCGCCTCCGCTCCGCGCTCGACGGGATCGAGCAGGCCATCGTCATCTGCGACGTGGCGGGCCGCGCGGTGTACCAGAACCAGGCCGCCGGGCGGCTCCTGTCCGGCCGCTCGGGCGACGCTCTCGTGGTCCAGGCCGTGGCCGACGCCACCCGGGAGGCGCTCGCCGGGGCCCGCCCGGAGCGGCCCCTGCACCTCATCTCGCCGGTCCGGCGCAGCCTGTCCATACGGGCCTTCCCGACCGGTGAACCCATCGACGGTGCGGTCGCCGTCGTGGAGGACATCTCGGAGCGGCTGCGGCTGGAGGCCGTCCGGCGGGACTTCGTGGCCAACGTGAGCCATGAGCTCAAGACGCCGATCGGGGCGCTGGCCCTGCTGGCCGAGACCATCGACGGCGAGACCGACCCCGACGTGGTCGGCCGGCTGGTGCGGCGGATGGGAGGCGAGGCGGACCGCTTGAGCCGGATCATCGACGACCTCCTGGACCTGTCCCGCATCGAGGCCAACGAAGCCCCGAGCGGGGCGCTCATCCCGGTGGCGGAATTCATCTCCGAGGCGGTCGCATCCAGGCAGGAGATGGCCGAGGGGCTGGATGTGACCGTGGACGTCGTGGCCCTGCCCACCGGGCTGGCCGTGGCCGGCGACCGCCGGGACCTGGTCTCCGCGGTGGCCAACCTCGTGGAGAACGCGGTCAAGTACTCCGAGGCCGGGGGCACCGTGACGGTGGAGGCGACCCGCCAGGGGCCGCTGCTCACCATCGCCGTCTCCGACCGGGGCGTGGGAATCCCGGTGCGTGACCTCGAGCGCATCTTCGAGCGGTTCTACCGGGTGGACCGGGCCCGCTCCCGGGCCACCGGTGGCACCGGGCTCGGCCTCTCGATCGTGCGCCACGTGGCCGCCAACCACGGCGGATCGGTGCGGGTGACTTCCGTCGAGGGGGAAGGCTCGGTCTTCGCCCTCGATCTACCGGCCGTATCCCTACCCGATACCCCGCCGAGGGAAGGAGCTTCCGATGACGACCATGACTGACACCATTTCGGTGCTGGTCATAGAGGACGAGGAGTCGTTCATCGAAGCCCTCGTGGTGGGGCTGAAGAGGGAAGGCTTCCTGGTCACTGTGGCCCGCGACGGGCTGGAGGGCCTCGAGCTGTTCGAGCGGTCCCGGCCCGACCTGATCCTCCTCAACCTGTGGCTGCCCAAGAAGTCCGGCATCGACGTGTGCCGGGAGATCAGGACCCGGAGCCGGATCCCCATCATCATGGTCACGGCCAAGAGCAGCGAGATCGACACCGTCGTCGGCCTCGAGGTAGGCGCCGACGACTACGTCACCAAGCCCTTCCGGCTGCGGGAGTTGGTCGCCCGTATGCGCGCCGTGATGCGCCGGGCCGGCACGGTGGAGGACACCGGCCTGTCCGGCGAGACGTTGGAGATCGACGGTCTTTCGCTCGATCCGGAGCGGCACGAGGTCCACCTCGACGGCGACCCGGTGCCCCTGCCGCTCAAGGAGTTCGAGCTCCTCGAGATGCTCATGGGCAATGCCGGACGGGTGCTGACCCGCGAGACCCTGATCGACCGCATCTGGGGCCCCAACTACGTCGGGGACACCAAGACGCTGGACGTGCACATCAAGCGGCTGCGGGCCAAGGTGGAGGAGGATCCGTCCCGGCCCGCCCGCATCACGACCGTCCGCGGGCTGGGGTACAAGTTCGAGATGCCCCGACCGGCCTGACGATCCTGCCGGCCGGCGAGTCAGGCCGGCGAGTCAGGCCGGCGAGTCAGGCCGAGTGGTGGGCCCTCCAGGCCTGGAGCCAGTCCTTGATCATGGCCGCGAACTCCGCCGGGTTGTACACGTCCTCCTCCTCGGAGAAGAGGCCGTCGCCGGCGTAGACCAGCCGCGTCCAGTTGGCCGCCTGGTACACCTGGCCGTCACCGGGGTCTTCCATGATGTTGGCCACCTCGCCCACCACCCAGCCCCTCTCGGTGTCGATGGTGTACCAGTTCCAGGGGAACGACGTCATGTGGTCGACGGGGAAGCCGCTCATGGCCGGACCGATCCACCCCCGCATCTCTTCCCGTCCCTTGTACCGGCCGTAGTGGTGCTCGATGTAATCGACATCCTCGGTGAACCTCTGGACGAACAAGTCCCAGTTGCCGGTCCGGCCCGCCTCCGCCGCCGCCTCACGGTAGCGGTCGAACGCGGCCTGAATCTCTTCGAGAGGGAAACCCACGGGGCGGCAACGTAGCGGGCCGTCCCGGCACTTTCCACTGGTTCCGATGCGGGCGCGATCCGGAGGGGATCGCCGGGTCGTTGACTTGCCATGACGTGCCGGTCAGACTCGGCCGGGCCGGTTGCGGTTCAACGAGACGAAGGACGCCTTTGTCTACATCGCTGATCCTCGCCCTCGCCTTCCTTGCCGGGCCGGCACCATCTCTGGGGTTGTGGCACCGCTCCACGGTGCGGTCCAAGGCCCGGATCGCCAGTCTGGAGCGGCTCTACGCCTTCACGGTGACGTTGGCGGGCCTCTCGGATGCGGACGACATCATCGAGGTCTCCCTGGGCCAGGTGGGGCGCATGCTGGCCGCCGGGCACGTGGAGATCCGGCTGCCCGACGAGCTGGGCGGCTTCCGCTACCGGTCCGGAGGGGGGCATGTGGACCGGGAACCCGCTCCCGCCACCGGCCTCGAGGCCGGGGTGGCTGCCCAGCGCCGGGCCGTGCTGGTGCCGAGGGCCCGGCGGGCGGTCATGCCGGAGGGCTACGGGCGGCGCGATCTGTTGGCAGTACCGGTGCCACTCGGGGACCTGGGCACGGCTGTGATGGTGCTGGCCGACCATACCGACGAGCACGGCACGTTCGACGCCGAGGACCTGCGCCTGGCCGAAGCGGTGGCCGCCAGCCTGGGGACGGCGCTGGTCAGCAGCCAGCGCCAGGATCTGCTGCGTCTCGAGGTGGCGGCCCGCGAGTATCAGGCGCTCCACGACAGCCTGACCGGGTTGGGCAACCGGGGCCTGTTCGGGCAGTGGGTGGACGGCGCCCTGCGCACCCGAGCCCCCCGCCAGTCGGTCGGCGTCATGCTCATGGACCTCGACGGGTTCAAGGACATCAACGACACACTCGGCCACCACACCGGGGACCGGGTGCTCCAGGAGGTGGCCGATCGGGTCCGGTCGGAGCTGGGCCGCGACCGGCTCGCGGCCCGCCTCGGCGGCGACGAGTTCGCGTTGGTGGTCCCGGGCAGCACCGGTGTGGACGACCTGCTGGAGATCGCCTGGTCGGTCACGGGTATGGAAGCGCTGCTGCGCTGGCGGCACGCCCAATTCGGGGCCATCCCGCCCGCCGAGTTCATACCGGTCGCCGAGCAGTCCGGACTCATCGAGCCGCTCACGTGGTGGGTCCTCGAATCGGCCCTGGCGGAGCTGGCGGCCTGGCGGGCCACAGGTTACGAGCTCTCCATGGCGGTCAACCTCTCGGCCCGCTGCCTGAGCGGTCGCGACGTCCAGGACCGGTTGCGGCAGATCCTGGCCGGGACCGGGATCCCGGCCTCGGACCTGACCCTCGAGATCACCGAGTCCCTGATGGTCGCCGACCCCGACGGGTCGCAGCGGGTGCTGGAGGACCTGGCCGCCCTGGGGGTGAGGATCGCCATCGACGACTTCGGTACCGGCTACTCGTCGCTCTCCCGCCTGCGGCGGCTGCCGGTGCACACGGTCAAGATCGACCGCTCGTTCGTCATGGCGATGCACCGCGACGAGGGCGACGAGGCCATCGTCCGGGCCACCATCGAACTGGCCCGGAACATGGGCCACGAGGTCATCGCCGAAGGCGTCGAACGGCAGGACACCTGGGACCGGCTCGCCGTCCTCGGCTGTCATCAGGTCCAGGGGCATGTGCTGGCGCCGGCCATGCCCATCGACATCTGCCGGTCGTGGTTGACCTCGCGCCAGTCACCGGGCATGGCGGCCATACGCCCGCTGCGCCGGTCCAAGGGGGCATGAGCGCGCCCCCCGGCTTACTATGCGGGCATGCTCGTGGACGGCGCCATCGGTAACGACCTGCACGCCGCGGCGGACAGTGCCCGCCGTTCCGAGGACGCCGGTTACGACGCCATATGGTCGGCCGAGACGGGCCACGACCCGATGCTCCCGTTGCTCATCGCGGCCGAGCACACGGAGCGCATCGGCCTGGGCACCGCCATCGTCGTGGCCTTCGGGCGCAGCCCGATGACCCTGGCCCATTCGGCTTGGGACATCAACGCCTTCTCCGGCGGTCGGTTCATGCTCGGTCTGGGCTCGCAGATCAAGCCGCACATCGAGAAGCGCTACTCGATGCCCTGGTCCCATCCGGCCGCACGCATGCGGGAGTTCATCTCCGCCATGCACGCCATCTGGGACTGCTGGCAGAACGGGACCCCGCTCGACTTCCGCGGCGACTTCTACACGCACACGTTGATGACACCGTTCTTCAATCCGGGGCCCAATCCGTTCGGGGCTCCGAAGGTGTTCCTCGCCGCCGTCGGCCAGGCCATGACCCGGGTCGCGGCCGAGGTGGCGGACGGGATGCTCGTCCACGGGTTCACCACCGAGCGTTACCTGCGGGAGGTGACCGCGCCCGCGGTGCAGGCCGGGCTGGAGGCGTCGGGGCGGAGCCGGGGCCAGTTCCAGCTCTCCTATCCGGCCTTCGTCGTGACCGGGGACTCCGAGCCGGAGGTCGAGGCGGCCGACGCGGCAACCCGCAAGCAGATCGCCTTCTACGCCAGCACGCCCGCCTACCGGGGCGTCCTGGAGTGCCATGGATGGGGTGACCTGCAAACCGAGCTCAACACCCTGTCGAAGCGGGGCGAGTGGGACGAGATGGGGCGCCGTATCGACGACGAGATGCTCGATGCCTTCGCCGTAAAGGGCACGCCGGACGAGATCCCGGGCCTGCTGCAGAAGCGGTTCGGGGACGTCGTCGACCGGATCAGCCTCTACATGCCCTACCGCGACGGAGGGCTGGCGCCGCGCATCCTGGCCGGGCTGCGCCGACCCTGATCGCTTTGCCGTCCGTCCCGGCCGCCGCGCGCATCCGGGGATTCGCCACCGGTGTCACCGACGCCGGCGATCTGATCGGCGAGCCGCTGATCGTCGTGCCCGCCGACCCTCACGGGGACGGCGGGGGCGCTTCGGGGGTGGTGGTGCCGTCCGGCTTGCCGGCGGTGGTGGCCGCGGTGTGGAACGGACCCGGGCCGCCACCGCCTCTTGCGCCGGACGGCCCGGACGTCGCCCTCACCGTCTCGGCCGGGTTGGCGACCTCGGCCGACGTGACCGCGCCCTGGGTGGCCGTCGAGGACACCGACCACGCGGTGGCGCTGCTGCGGGCCAAGGTGGCGGAGTCACCGGCCGCCGCCGTCGCGCTCGTCCAGGTGCTGCGGATGGCGGGCCACGGAGCGGTGGAGGACGGCCTCGTTCGGGAGTCGCTGGCTTACTCGATGCTCCAGGCCGGGCCCCACTTCGCCCGCTGGAGGCAGGCCCGTCCCGTCCGGGACCGACCCGCTTCCGCCGCTCCTACGGTCCTGGTCTCCCGGTCCGGCGACGTCCTCGATCTGCTCCTCGACCGGCCCGACGTGCACAACGCCTACAACCGCCGGATGCGGGAC
>DATGAX010000358.1:0-2224 GCA_035312965.1 Acidimicrobiales bacterium | reverse complement strand
GTCGCCGATGAGCTTGGTGGCTCCGTTGTTTGCATTGGCCGGGTCACCCTGGCTGTCGAAGGGGTCCACCGTCACCTGGTTGGACGGGTTGGTGGCGTTGTACTGGGCCACGGCCAGCTTCTCGCCGTTCTCGATGTTGATACCTAGCTGGGCGTTGGGTCCGGTGAGAGCTCCGAAGAACCCGAGCTTGAGAGCACCACCGCTGGCGCTGGTGCTGCTGCTACCCGACGCCGTCGTGGAACTGGTGGTGTTGTTCTTGCTCGAGCTGCATGCAGCCAGTGCCAGTCCACCGACGGCCACGAGGGCGATGGCTCGAGCCCTCATTGGTGTCACTGCTTTCATTTCGCCTCCTCACGTCCGGGCCTCCCCCCGGATCCGGAGCGACACTAGACGTGCGGCGGCGCCGGCGCGTCGATGGTGTGCAAAAGATCTTCCAGGTCAGAGGGTGGAGAAGTGGTGAAAAGGAGCTTCTCGCCACTCACCGGATGCGTGAAGCCCAGCGTGGCGGCGTGCAGGAAGGGGCGCCCCGGCGAGGGGGGGGCCGGCCCCCGCCGGCGCCCGCCCGCGTAGCGGCTGTCGCCCACGACGGGGTGACCGATGGTCGACAGGTGCACCCGGATCTGGTGGGTCCGGCCCGTTTCGAGCCGGCACCGGACCAGCGTCATGGGCACGGGATGACGGAAACGGCCCTCGACGGTGTAGCGGGTGCGGGCCGGGCGGCCCCCCGTCTGCACCCGGATGCGGGTCGGGTCGGCGTCCGAGCGGCCGAGAGGGGCGTCGATGACCCCGGCGTCGGAGTCGATCTCCCCCTCGACCAGGGCCAGGTACTCGCGTGTCATCTCCCGCCGGCGCAACTGGCCCATGAGGTCGTCGCGGGCGGCCGCGGTCCGGGCCACGACGAGGAGGCCGGACGTGCCCTTGTCCAGCCGGTGGACGATCCCCGGGCGGTCCCTCGTGGCGCCGGTGGCCAGGTCGGCCAGGTCGGGATAGCGGGCCAGGAGACCGTTGACCAGGGTCCCGGTGCGATTGCCGTGGCCCGGGTGCACGACCAGACCGGGCGGCTTGTCCACGACGATCACCGCGCCGTCGGCGAACACGACGGGCACGTCGACGGCCGGATCGGGGGCCGGCGGCTGCTCTGCGGGCGGTTCGATGTCGCCGGTGACCGACAGGCGCTCCCCGGCCCGCACCTTGCGGCTGCGGGTGACCACGGCCCGCCGGCCGATGTGCACCCGGCCGCCGTCGAGGACGGCGTTGACCTCCCGCCGGGACAATCCGGTGATCAGGGCCAGGGCCCGGTCGACCCTCTCACCGTCGAGGGCGGCCGGCACCTCCCATACCGTCACCGGGGTCATTCACTCACCGGAGCGCCAGGTGAGCACCACCACGATGACCGAGATCACGATCGACGCGTCGGCCACGTTGAAGACGGGCCACCAGCCCACCGCCCGTATGAAGTCGACCACCCCGCCGTGGACGGGCAGATGGCGGAACAGACGGTCGCCGAGATTGGACAGGGCACCGCCGAGAAGCGCCCCGAGCGCGGCGGTCACCACCGGACGGGCCGACCGGGTGGCGCGCCGGGTGAAGAGGAGCAGGCCCACGATCAGGGCGATCACCACGGCCTCGAGGATCGGGGTCACGCCGGTGCCCATGCTGAAGGCGGCACCGGTGTTGTAGGTCAGCTCGAAGTACACGGGGCCGACGACGTGCGTCGGCCGCACCGGGTCGAGATGGTCGAGGGCGAGGGTCTTGGTGACCTGGTCGACGACGATGACGGCTGCCGCGGCGGCCGGGACGAGCAGCCGCCGGCGGGCGGCTACCGCCGCGACGACAGGCCGCCGCTCTTGCAGGTCACGCACAGGGCGGCGTACGGGAGAGCCTGCAGGCGGGCGTCGGGGATGGCGTCGCCGCACTGCTCGCAGATCCCGTAGCTGCCGTCCTCGATCTTCTGGAGGGCCCGGTCGATCTCGACCACCGTGGCCCGGGCCTGGGCCGACAGGTAAAGGTCGATCTCGCGGTCGACGTTGGCGGTGCCGCCCTCGCCGCCCTCCTCGTCGAACTGCACGTCCCCCGGCTCATGCTCGAGGGCCAGCGAATCGGCCTGCGCCTTGAGCGCCTCGGCCGAGCTGGTGTACGACTGGCGCTCCTCCAGGAGCAACTCGCGCTGCTTGGCGAAGAACGCGGCGCGGTCCCCCCTGGCCTTCGTCTTCGGTGCGGCGGA
>DATGAX010000357.1:0-2199 GCA_035312965.1 Acidimicrobiales bacterium | reverse complement strand
CGACGAGACCGGCGTGTACGTCCAGGTCATCGCCGACGGAGGCATGGGCACCGGCGGTGACATCGCCAAGGCCATCGTCTGCGGCGCCGACGCGGTGATGATCGGTTCCCCCCTGGCCGCCGCCGTCGAGGCGCCGGGACGGGGCTACCACTGGGGCATGGCCACGTTCCACCCGACGCTGCCCCGCGGCGCCCGGGTCAAGACTTCCACCCGCGGCACGCTGCGCGAGATCCTGGTCGGCCCGGCCCATGAGAACGACGGCCGGCTCAACCTCTTCGGGGCTCTGCGGACCTCGATGGCCACCTGTGGCTACGAGTCGGTGAAGGAGTTCCAGAAGGCCGAGGTCATGGTCGCCCCCGCTCTGCAGACCGAAGGCAAGAACCTTCAGCGCTCGCAGGGCGTCGGCATGGGCCACTAGGGGGTCCGGCCCGGTGCCAGGCGAACCGGTCCCGGCCGGGCAGGAGCACCCGGTCCTGGTCGTCGACTTCGGCGCCCAGTACGCCCAGCTGATCGCCCGCCGGGTCCGTGAAGCGCACGTCTACAGCGAGATCGTGCCCCACACGATCAGTGCGGCCGAGCTGTCGGCCCGGCGGCCGGTGGGCGTCATCCTCTCGGGCGGCCCGAAATCGGTCAACGTCCCGGGGGCGCCTCTGCTCGATCCGGCCGTCTACGACATCGGCGTGCCCATCTTCGGCATCTGCTACGGCGCCCAGCTGATCGCCCGGCAGCTTGGTGGCACGGTGGACGGCAGCGGCAAGGGCGAGTACGGCCGCACCGCCCTGACCCTGACGAGCGAAGGGCCGGCGCCGTCGGTCCTCTTCGACGCGGTGCCACCCGC
This sequence comes from Acidimicrobiales bacterium, assembly GCA_035312965.1. GTDB lineage: Bacteria > Actinomycetota > Acidimicrobiia > Acidimicrobiales > Palsa-688 > JAKCDU01. The sequence continues at coordinate 1,361 of DATGAX010000357.1, read as the reverse complement.
CTTCGACGTGTGGATGAGCCATTTCGACGCCATCGCGGCGCCGCCGGCCGGTTTCCGCACCACCGCGGTGACGGCCGACGCCCCGGTCGCCGCCCTGGAGGATCCGGCCCGGAGCATCTACGGCGTGCAGTTCCACCCGGAGGTGGTCCACACCCACGGCGGGCAGGAGATCCTCAAGGCCTTCCTGTACGAGGTCTGCGGGTGCCGCCCGGCGTGGACGATGACGTCGGTCATCGAGGCATCGGTCCAGGCGGTGCGGGCCCAGGTGGGCAAGGAACGGGTCATCTGCGGCCTGTCGGGCGGCGTCGACTCCGCCGTGGCGGCGGCGCTCGTCCACAAGGCGGTCGGCTCACAGCTCGCGTGCGTGTTCGTCGACACGGGCTTGCTGCGGGCCGGCGAGGCCGACCAGGTGGAGGCCACCTTCCGCGAGCAGTTCAACATCGACCTGGTCCACGTCAAGGCGGGTGACCGCTTCCTCGCCGCCCTCAACGACATCCAGGATCCGGAGCGCAAGCGCAAGATCATCGGCGAGACCTTCATCCGCGTGTTCGAAGAAGCGGCCAGCGACCTGGGCGACGCCCGGTTCCTCGTGCAGGGGACCCTGTACCCCGACATCATCGAGTCCGGGACCAAGGACGCGGCCAAGATCAAGTCCCACCACAACGTGGGCGGCCTCCCCGACGACATGCAATTCGAGCTCGTCGAGCCGCTGCGCAACCTCTTCAAGGACGAGGTGCGGGCCGTGGGCGAGGAGCTCGGTCTGCCGGAGGAGATCGTGTGGCGCCAGCCGTTCCCCGGCCCGGGCCTGGCCGTGCGGATCGTGGGCACCGTCACCGCCGAGCGGGTCGGCATCCTGCAGGCGGCCGACGCCATCGTCACCGAAGAGATCCGCCGGGCCGGGTTGTACCGGGAGCTCTGGCAGAGCTTCGCCGTGCTGCCGGTGGTGCACACGGTCGGCGTGATGGGCGACGAGCGGACCTACGCCCATCCGATCATCATCCGCGCCGTCACATCGGACGACGCCATGACGGCCGACTGGGCCCGGCTGCCCTACGAGGTGCTCGAGCGGCTCAGCAGCCGCATCATCAACGAGGTCCCGGGAGTCAACCGGGTGGCCTACGACGTCACGTCGAAGCCGCCGGGCACCATCGAGTGGGAGTAGCCGGCCGGTAACTCAGACCCGGGTGGCGCTCCCCGACGTCGAGCCGCGGCGGGCCACGGCGTCGATGGTCACCGAGAACAGCAGCACGCCGCCGGTGACGATGTACACCCATTGGATCTGGAGCCCCAGCAGGTTGATGCCGTTGGCGATGGCGCCGATCAGCAGACCGCCCAGCACCGAGTTGGCGATCTTGCCCCGG
>DATGAX010000356.1:0-3841 GCA_035312965.1 Acidimicrobiales bacterium | reverse complement strand
GTTCTGGTCGTCGTAGCCGAGCACGTCGTGGGGGCAGGAGATGACGCAGCCGGCGCAGCCGGTGCACAGACCCGAGGTGACGACCTCGGTGAACAGCTCGGCCCACTGGGCCCGCCAGCGTTCCTTGGCCGGAGGGGCGCTCTCGGTTGCGGTCACCCGGCCGAGACTAGCGGCTGGCTCCCGAAGGCCCTCCGGGCCCCCCGGGCCCGGTCGGCCGGTTCAGGACCCGGGGTAGTGGTAGTACGCGGCGTCGGTGCAGCGGAAGCCGCTGGGCGTCTGCGGGGCCCGGGCGAACTTGCCGTTGACGACGACGATCATCACATAGCAGTTGGGTGGCGTCTTGCCCACGGGGTTGGACGGCGCCGACAGGCCGTCACCTGTGAAGCTGGTGAGGGTCTTGAGGCCGGTGGCCAGGCCGGCGCGCGAGACGTTCCCGCTCTCGTTGAGGGCCTGCGCCAGCATGAGCCCCGACATCCAGGCGTAGGCGGCGTAGATGTCGGGCACCTGGCCCGGGTTGACCCGGCTGTACCACTGGTCGAGGGTGGCCACCATCGGGATGGCTGAGGCGTCCTCGCCGTCGTAGAGGGCCAGCGACTGCGAGAGGATGGTCCCGGCCGTGCCGGGGCCGGCGTTCGACAGGTAGGAGGGGTCGTAGGCCGACGGGCAGTAGTTGCCGAAGACGACCTTCATGCCGTCGGCGTACATGGCATTGGCCAGCTGGCCGATGATTGTCCCCGTGCCCTGGAAGATCACCCCCTGGACGCCGGCCGACTTCATCTTCTGGACGTCTCCGTTGAAGGTCGGATCGGTCGGCTGGAGGGTGAAGTCCTTGAAGATGAACTTGTAGCCGGCCGCCTCGAGGGCCGCCTCCTCCCACTTCCCGGTGTTGGCCGTGGCCGGCGTGTTCTCGGCCAGGATGGCCATGTGCTGGGACGCCGCGGCGTACTGGGGCAGCGACTTCATGTAGACGTACTCGCCCTCGTTGTAGCCGGGTGCCTCGGGCTGGGGGGAGTAGTTCTGTGGTGAGTTGAACCGCTGTGACGACAGCGACTCGCCCAGGTCGGGGACGCTGGGCGCTCCGGCCGGTATGCCGGCATCCTGCAGGGAGAACGACCCCATGAAGGCCAGCACGGAGTTGGACATCGAAGCCGCCTCCTGCTGGTCGGTGGCCTGGTCGAACTGGTCGTCGGCCGAGTTGACCCGCAGCTGGCGGCCGCAGATACCGCCCAGCGAGTTGATGTAGTCGGCCACCGCCTGGGCTCCGTAACGGGCACCGGCGAAGAGACCGGGGACCGGTCCGTTGACGGTGGCGATGTTGCCCACGGTGATGGTCGACGCGGTGACTCCCGGACCCGATCCCGCGGCGCCGGCGGCGCAGACCTTGCCGCCCGGCCCGGCCAGAGGATTCCCGGCCTGGATGACCGTGCCGCCGCCTCCTCCTCCGCCTCCGCCGCCCGCCTGCGGGCCGGTCCCCGACGAGTTGCCGGTGCCACCGCCGCCGGCCACGCCACCCCCGCCGGTGCCGGTGCGGGTGCTGCCGCCCGTCCCTCCGGACTTGGCCCCGCCCGTCGGGTTGGCAACGACTCCGCTCCCAGACGGCTGACCGCCACCGGCCGGGCCTGACGCGACTCCGTTGTTGGAGCTCGTCTGGTTGTAGCCGCCGTTCTGGCTGTCGAGCGCCGCCATCTGGGCTTTGGTGAGGCGGGCGCCGCAGGCTGTGGCGACCAGGAGCACCACGGCCAGGACGGCCAGAGGCCTCCGGGCCCGGTGCTCTCGCCGGCTCAGGTTCCTTCGGATGGATCGAGGGTGGGTGCTCATCACTTCTCCGGTGGACGTTGGGGGGTCTCGTGCACGGGTGGTACGGGTCGGAGGTTCATGGGGTCGTCACGGCGGCGGCGTCGCACATCGTGCAGTAGCCGTATCCCTCCGCCCCGGGATGGACGGCGCGCAGGTCGTCGCGCTTGGCCACGACCGGGCACTGGGCCCGGTGGAGGAGGGTGCCGCGGGGCGTGGCGTAGAGCACGGCACCGTTGGCCGCCGCCATCTCGCCTGTCACATCCTTGCTCGAAGCGCCGCTGGAAGCGCTGCTGGAAGCGCGGCTGGAAGCGCCGTCGCCGGCCGCCCGGCGGGGCATGGACCGGCCCGCACCGGTGGACCGGCTGCCGGATGCGGACCGGGACGGACCGGCCGGGGCCGGGCCGGCGGCGGGTGCGGCGTCGGTCGCCACCCGGGAATTCAGCGAGGCGTCGAGCAGCTCCTCGATGCGCTGCAGGGCCTGCACCGTGATGGCGCTCTGGCGCCGGGCCTCGCCCAGCTGCCGGCTCAACCAGTAGCCGAAGTACATGAACCCCCCGGCGACCGACAGCCCGAGGCCGAAGATGCCGCCCGAGATCAGGTAGTCGATCTGGGCGTAGGTGTGGCCGTTGTGGGCCGCGCCCTCCCACCCGAGGAGGATGAAGATCAGCCCGAGCGGGAAGAGGATGGCGGCCGCCCCGAGCAGGATCTGCTCCACCGGTATCCGGCTCCCGCGCCGCACCCGGATCCCGGCCACCGCGGCGGCCAGCGCCTCGTGGCGGTTGGCCGACCGGTCTGCGGCCGGGAAGGCCCCTTCTTGTTCGACGCTGGTGCTGTAGGCGGTCATGAATGCTCCGTGGCTGGGGTCAGGGCTGGTCATGACCGAGGGGACAAACGGGGTCGACGTCGCGGGGCAGCAGCATCCGGCCGAGCCGCCACAGACCGAAGCCGAGCAGGCCGGCGGCCGCCACGCCGAGCACGACCGGGCCGGCGCCGAGCGGCTGGGACACGCTGATCAGCGCGGCGGGCGGGGCGGGGACCGACGAGGACGCCCCTCCGGACGGAGCCGTCGTGGGCGGGGACAGGGAGGGCTCCGACCCCGTCGCCGCCGGCGAGCCGGCCGAGACCGGGACCGTGCCGCCGCCGGAGCTGTTGCTCACCGGCACCGTCGTGGGCACCGTGACCGGAGGGGTGGTCACCGGCGGGGGCAGGAACGGCACGGTGAACGCCGGCGACGCGTTGGCCGACGCGGCGGCCCGACCCAGCGTGATGGTCATGGTGTAGCCCTGCAGGATGCCGGGCAGGGTCGGGATGATGGCGGCCTGGGACGGGAACAACGGCGCCAGCTGCGAAGCGGCCTGCTCGAGCAGGGGGGCGGCCGACGAGGGCGGGTCGATCCGCACCGACACCCCACCCGAGGTGGCGGTGTAGCCGCTTCCGGCGGCCGCCTCCTTGGCCGGGAACTCGGTGACGGTCACGCCCAGCCCGCTGATCACCTGGCTTATGGCGTTCTGCACCAGGGGCCCGGTGATGGGCCCCAGGCTGTTGGCGAAGTTGGGCAGCACCAGGCCGTCTGAGCCGATGCTGGCCGTCTGCCCCAGGACGGTCACGCCGGACACGTGGGTGACAGCCGAGCCGGTGCCGGTGGCGCCGTCGCTGGTGGCGTTGGCCGTGCTGGTGATCGACCCGATGTCGATGAGCCCGAGGATCGAGACGTCGTGCAGATCCGAGCTGGCTGCGGCCTTGGCCGTGCTGGAGGCCGAGGCCGTGCTGCTGCCGCGGGCGGAGGAGAACCCGAGCACACTGGAGGTGCCGTGGTTGACCAGCGCCGCTTCGGCCGTGGTGCCGCCGGCGTCGGCCGTCGCCTTCATCTCCGCCGCGCTCTGCGCCCCGCTCGCCGGGTAGGTGGCGCGGGGCGGGCCGGCGGGGTACTGGGCCGAGGCCTTGATCGGATCGTTGGTCTGGGACGTCAACGGCTGCAACTGCGGGGGGATCCCCAGCTGGGCCGACAGCGATCCGAAGTTGCCTCCGGCCGACCCGGGCCAGA
>DATGAX010000355.1:0-3047 GCA_035312965.1 Acidimicrobiales bacterium | reverse complement strand
CTGGCTGTTGGTGTCGAAGCCGTCCTCGTTGTGGTCGAACTGGGAGTTCTCGACCACCAGCCGGCCGCCGGAATTGGAGCCGGAGTACCCGAGCGCGTTGTACTCCGCCCACGCATGGTTGACGACCTGGTTGCAGGCGTCGTGACAGGCGCCGATGTAGTAGCCGGAGTCGTTGAAGTTGCTGGCGTAGGACTGGTCCCAGATGCCCCCGCTCCAGTTGCTGGAGAAGATCCCGTACCGCGCCGCGGTGCCCTCCGACCCGTAGTAGGTGCTGGTCGCGGTCAGGTAGCTGCCCAGGTAGCCCCAGCCGCCGATGCGGCCGCTGTTGTCCCCGCCGTTCCACCAGATCTCGTTGCCGGTGTCACCGGCGCCACCGAGGAAGTTGCAGACGGTGAGATTCTGGACGGAGACGTTGTCGGCCTTCCACACCACGATCCCGTTGAGGCCCAGCGGGTCGTGTGAGACGGCGGGGTCGACCGGACCCAGGTTCTGATCCGCGGACCGTGTGCTGCATCTCCGGCTGCCGGGACGGGTGCCGTCGATGACCACGCCGTTGCGGTCCATGCCCCGGATGTGCAGCCCCGGCGTGGTCACGAGCAGGCCGGACACGAGGCCGGGAGTGGGCGGGGCTTCCAGCGCGGCCGGATCCTTGTAGTCGCCCGGCCCGATGAGTATCCAGTCCCCGGGGCGGGCCGCGTCGACGGCGGCCTGCGGCGTGGCATAGCGGCCCTTGATGCCGTGGTACCAACCCACGAGCAGCACCCGGGGGCCGCTCGCGGCGGCATGATCCCGCACCGCGTGGCCCGGGCCGGACGGGGACGCGGCGTAGGCGCCGCCCGCCGTGGCCAGGAAGGTGAGGGCGGACAGCATGGCCGCCCGCCGCAGCGTACGGGGACGGCCCCCACCCGTCCGTGGTGATCCTTCTGAACCTTTTACACCCCAGCGTGACATTACGTCACAATCATACCAATTCGTCGACCTCGGCCACCTCGGCCGGCGTGAGCGCCCAGGAGCCGGCGGCCACGTTGGCCTTGATCTGCTCGACCTTGGTCGCGCCGGCGATCACCGACGCGACTGTGGGCTGGGCGAGGAGCCAGGCGAAGGCCAGCTCGAGGATGGAGTGCCCGTGCTTGTCGGCCCAGGCAGTGAGGGCGTCGACCTTGTCGAAGTTCTCGTCGCTCAGGACGCCGGTGGCCCGCCCGCCCCACCTCTGAAGGCGGGTGCCCTCGGCCGGCTCCTCGCCCCGGCGGTACTTGCCGGTGAGCAGGCCGCTGGCCAGGGGGAAGTAGGGAAGGTAACCGATGCCGCGCTCCACGCAGAGGGGGAGGACCTCGGCCTCGTCGGCCCGGTTGAGGAGGTTGTAGTGGTTCTGCACGCTCACGAAGCGGGCGCCCGGGGCGGCGGCTTCGGCTTCGCGGATCTGGGCGGCGGAGAAGTTGGAGCATCCGATCTCCCTCACCTTCCCGGCCCGCACCGCCTCGTCCAGCACGGCGAGCGTGTCGCCGATGGGAGTTTCGGGGTCGGGCCGGTGTATCTGGTACAGGTCGATGCGGTCGGTACCTAGGCGGCGCAGGCTGGCTTCCAGAGCGGCGCGGACGTAGTCGGGCTTGGCCCCGCCGGTGCCGTCCTCCCCTCTGACCGGGCTGCCGAACTTGGTGGCGACGAGCACGTCGTCCCGGCGCCGGCCCAGGGCCCGGCCCAGCCGCTCCTCGCTGTCACCGTAGGAGTCGGACGTGTCGAAGAAATTGACGCCCTCGGCGAGGGCGGCATCCACCACCGGGCCGACTTCGCCCTCGGCCATCCCCAGCCCGAAGTTGTTGGTGCCCAGCCCGATCACGGTCACGTCCAGTGAGCCGATCCTGCGAGTTTCCATGCGCCTTGCTTAGCACCGTCCGGACGCGCCGCGACCGGGCGCGCAATAGTTGACAACCGTGCACGCCGAGTCGCGGGGGAGGGCCAGATGGCGGTAATCGGAACAGCCCACGCCGGCGTGTGCGTGCCCGACGTCGAGGCCGCGGTGGCCTGGTACCGGGACGTGCTCGGCCTGCAGGTGCTCTCGGCGCCCTACCTGATGGAGGGTCCCGACATCGAGCGGGACATGGGCGAGATGCTGCCGGGGCTCAAGCTCAAAGGCGCCATCGTCGGGCTCGGCCGTGACGACCACGTCCTCGAGCTGATCGAGTACCCCAGCCACCCGACCCCCGCCCCGACCCCGACCCCGGGGTCGGTCCCTCGCCCACCCCGGCCTCAGCCACTTCGGCCTGGTGTGCGACGACCTGGCCGCCACCCGGGCCGATCTCGAGGCGAGGGGCGTCCACTTCCTGACCTCGGACCACGCCGGCGCCGGCATCGCCGGCCTGCGTACCACGTGGTTCGAGGATCCCTACGGCGTCGTGTTCATCCTCATGGAGAAGGCCGACGGGGCCCGGCCCTACTGGCGCCAGCCCATCCGGCCGCCGGCCGGATAGCGGGGCGGACAGGGGGGTCAGCCCCACCCCCGAAACGCCGGAAGGCGGTATTCCCAGCCCGGCCCGCGGTCCTTAGGGTGGAGATCGATGATCGCTGCGATTTCACTCACCAAGCGCTTCGGCGAGACCGTCGCCGTCCGCGACCTCAGCTTCGACGTCCAGCCCGGGGTCGTCACCGGCTTCCTGGGGCCCAACGGCTCCGGCAAGTCCACGACCATGCGCATGATCATGGGGCTCGACATGCCGACGGAGGGTTCGGCCCTGATCAACGGGCAGCCCTTCGATCAGCTGCGCTGGCCCCTGCGGGAGGTCGGCGCGCTGCTCGATGTCAAGGCGTTCCATCCGGCCCGCACCGGCCGCGACCACCTGCGGTGGCTCGCCGCGACCAACGACATCCCGGCCCGGCGGGTGGACGAGGTGCTTGCCATCGTCGGGATGGATTCGGCGGCCGACAAGCGGGCCGGCAAGTACTCGCTCGGCATGAGCCAGAGACTGGGCATCGCGGCCGCGCTCCTCGGGGATCCGGGCGTCATGCTCTTCGACGAGCCGGTCAACGGGCTCGATCCCGAAGGCATCCGC
>DATGAX010000354.1:0-3423 GCA_035312965.1 Acidimicrobiales bacterium | reverse complement strand
CACCACCATGGCCGGTGCGACGGCCGAAGCGAGGGCCGGCGTGGCCGGCACGGGCACCTCCTCGACCGTGAGCACCGTCTGGTCGGGATCGGCGCCGGCCGGCTCGAGCACGTAGGCCACCTCCGACTCGCTGTCCGCACCACCTCCCGAAGGCCGCCACCGGAACCGCAGATACCGGCCCGGCTCGACCTGCTCGACCCGCCCTTCCCGCACCGGCTCGTCCGCTGTCGGGCGGAACGGGGTGAACCGCAGCGGTTGGCCCTCCTCGACCTTCCAGTCCAGGTCGCCCCCCAGCCAGGTGCCGGCCTCGTCGGGATCGGTCAACGCCCGCCACAACCGATCGGATGCCGCTGGGACCACTACCTGGCGCTGGATCATCTGTGCTCCTCGATAACTGGGCGGATCCGGCGGCCCGAACCCGGCCCGAACCGGCCTGGACCCGGCCCGAACACTTGCAACTCCATGGTTGCACAAATCGCCGGCCATCGCTAACCTGCAACTCATCAGTTGCACTTTACTCGGCATGTACCGGAAGGATTCCCCATGAGCTACCTGGTGCCCACCGTCATCGAGCAGTCGCCCCGCGGCGAGCGCGCCTACGACCTGTACTCCCGGCTGCTGCGGGACCGCATCATCGTGCTCGGCACGGAGATCAACGACGCCAGCGCCAACCTCCTCACCGCTCAACTGCTGTTCCTCGAGGCCGAGGACCCGGAGAAGGACATCTGCCTCTACATCAACTCCCCGGGTGGCTCGGTGACCTCCACCCTCGGGATCTACGACACGATGCAGATCATCCGGCCGGAGGTGTCGACGATCTGCCTGGGGATGGCCGCCTCGGGCGCCGCCGTGCTCCTGGCGGCCGGGGCCAGCGGGAAGCGGATGGCGCTGCCCAACTCCCGCGTCCTCATCCACCAACCTCACGGGGGCGCCCAGGGGCAGGCCGTCGACATCCAGAACCAGGCCCGGGAGATCGCCTTCCTGCGCCGCCGGATAGACGAGATCCTCGCCCACCACACCGGCCAGCCCCTCGACCGGGTCGCCGCCGACACGGATCGTGACTTCATCCTGGGCGCTCCCGATGCCCAGGCCTACGGCCTGGTCGACAGCGTCCTCGAACCACGGCGCGGCCTCCCCGGCGCCGGAGCGCCGACCGCCGCCACCGCCCCCCCCGCCACCGCCACCGCCGCCCCCGCCATCGCCGCTCCCGCCGCCGCCCTCGGCCCCGGGCGCCGCGGCCTCGAGGTCGACGCCGCCGTGGTCGCCGCCATCGCAGCCATCGGCGCCTGAGCGCCGTCGCTCCCCCGGGACCCCGCCCACCCCCGGGGACGGCTACCGTCGCCGCCGATGGGAACCGGGTTCAAAGTCCTCGTCCTGCTGCATGTCCTCTGCGTCATCGGGGGCTTCGGCTCGCTCGCCTACAACGCCTTGTACATGAGCCTGGCCCAGCGCCGGGCCCGCGGCGGCACCAGCGCCGTGCTCGAGGTCAACCGGATGGTCTCCGGCCTGGGCGAGGCGCTCGTCTATGGCGCCGTGCTCTTCGGCATCGGCGCCGTCGGGGCCAGCCACAAGGCCATCGGTTTCGGCGACGCCTGGGTGTCCGCCGCGCTGGCCGTGGTGGTGGTCGACATCGGGATCCTGCACGGCTGGATCCGCCCCAATCAGCGGCGCTATTCCGTGTTGGTGGACAAGTTGGAGGCTCCCCTGGCCGGGGCGGAGACCGTCGAGTCCCGCCAGCCCGATGTCGGGGTGCTGCAGTCGTTGGAGAAGCGGGTCGGCTTCGGCTGGGGCGTGTTCAACGCGTTGGTGATCGGCGCCGTGTACCTCATGGTGTTCCAGCCCGGTTCCTAGGCCGGCCGAAGCGGCGCCACCCCGGACGCGGTACAACGGAGCGATGCATCCGATCGAGCACCTGCGGTACGTGGCCCGGGCCAGCGGCGCCGATCCGGCCGTGGTGGCGGCCGAAGCGGCTGAGGCGCTCACCGAGATGGCCCGGATGCAACCGGCCGGCCTGGTGCCGGCGTGCCGCCGCCTGATCGAGCGGCACGTCACGGCCGGCCCGGTGTGGTGGCTGTCGGCCCGCATGCTGAGAGAGGACGACCCGGTGGCGGCCGGCCGGCGGGCGGCCGACGAGCTGCGCCACGATCCCACGTCCGGCCACCTCGCCGACGCGCTGGCCGAGGGTGCCACCGCCCTGGTGATCGGCTGGCCCGACGTGACGTCCGGCGGCCTCCGCCGTCGGGGGGACGTCGAGGTGCTGGTCGTGGACTGGGCCTCGGAGGGTGATCAGTTCGTGCGCCGCCTCCGCGAGCGCGGATCGGACGCCGAGCTGGTTTCGGAGTCGGGCGTGGGGCCCGCCGCCGTCGTCGCCGATGTGGTGCTGGTCGAGGCCATGGCCGCCGGCCCGGCCGGGGTCCTGGCGGCGCCCGGTTCCATGGCCGCCGCGGCCGTCGCCGCCCACCAGCGGGTTCCGGTCTGGGCGGTGGCCGGAGTCGGGCGGTTGCTGCCGGGCGCCCTCTGGGACGCGCTGATGACCCGCCTGGACGACTCCGGTGTCGAGCCGTGGGACCGCTCGGTCGAGGTCGTACCCGCCGACCTGATCGACCGGGTCGTCGGCCCCGACGGTCTGGTCGACACGGCCGAAGGATTGGCCCGGGCGACCTGCCCCGCCGCCCCCGAGCTCTTCCGGGCGGCCGGGTGAGCCCGCCCGAGGGATCCATGGAAGGGGTCGTCGAGGAGTACATCCGGCTGGGCCTCGACCTGGGGCGCCACATCGACGGCTTCGTCGACGCCTACTACGGCCCTCCTGCGCCGGCCTCCGACGCCGCCGCCGGACCGGCCCGGCCGCCGGCCGCACTGGTCGAGCGGGCCCGGCGCCTGCTCGCCGAGATCGACGCCGACGGCGCCCTCGAAGCTTCCCGTCGGCGGTGGCTCGCGGCCCAGGCCCGAGGTCTCCACACCACCGCACGCAGGCTGGCCGGTGAGGCGATCGCCTACCTCGACGAGATCGAGGCGTGTTACGGCGTGCGCCCCACGTGGGTGGACGAGGAAGACTTCGCCGCCGCCCACGCCCGTCTGGACGGGGTCCTGCCGCGCACCTCTGCGGACCTGGCACAGCGCTACAACGACTGGCGGGAGGCCCAGGTCGTGCCACCGGATCGGCTCGAGCCGGCCATCCACTCCCTCGCCGAGGAATTCCGCGCCCGTACCCATCAGGCTTTCGGGCTGCCCGACGGCGAGCGGGTCGACTTCGTGCTGGAGCACGACAAGCCTTGGGGCGGGTTCAACTACTACCTCGGCGACCTGCACAGCCGGGTGGCCATGAACACGGACCTTCCCATCCTCTCCTTGGTCCTCGCCCACGTCGTGGCCCACGAGTCCTATCCCGGCCACCACACCGAGCACTGCCGCAAGGAGGCCGGC
>DATGAX010000353.1:0-6236 GCA_035312965.1 Acidimicrobiales bacterium | reverse complement strand
GGGGCTGCGGGGGTCGAAGCCGACCCGGTTCAGGGTCTCGTCCGTCCAGGGCCGGATCCGCACGGTCGGCGAGTCGAACATGATCATCGTCATTCTCGGGCCTCCACAGTCAATAACAATGTCTTTCATGTATATACCGGTGGTGGACCGCGGCGTCAAGGGGATCTGGGACACTGGGCCAGGTGGAAGAGGCGAGGCGGATACTCCGGTCGGGAGCCCGGATCACCGTGCTGACCGGCGCCGGGATATCGACCGACAGCGGGATTCCCGACTTCCGGGGGCCCCAGGGCGTGTGGACCCGGAACCCAGGGGCGGAGAAGACCTCCACGCTCAGCCACTACCTCGACGACCCGGAAGTGCGCCGGTCGGCCTGGCAGCAGCGGATCCGCTCGCCGGCCTGGGCGGCGGAGCCCAACCCCGGCCACCGCGCCCTCGTCGAGCTCGAACGCCAGGGCCGGCTGGTCGCCCTCGTCACGCAGAACATCGACGGGCTCCACCAGAAGGCGGGCCACGACCCGGCCCGGGTGGTCGAGGTGCACGGGACCATGCACCGGGTGAAGTGCTGGGCGTGCGGCTGGGAAGGGCCGATGCAGGTCACCCTCGAGCGGGTGCGGGCCGGGGATCCCGACCCGGCCTGCGAGCTGTGCGGCGGGATCCTCAAGTCGGCCACGATCAGCTTCGGCCAGTCGCTCGATCCGGCCACGATCATGCGGGCCGAGCTGGCCGCCCGGAGCTGCGACGTCATGCTCGCCGTCGGCAGCAGCCTGGCCGTGTACCCGGCGGCCGGTCTGGTGCCGCTCGCCCGCGAGACGGGAGCGGAGGTGGTGATCGTCAACGCCGAGCCCACGCCGTTCGACCATCTCGCCGCCGCCGTGGTGCGGGGCTCGATCAGCGAGGTGCTGCCCGCCCTGGTGGCGCTACCAGGATCGCCGGTGGACGACCTCCGATAGCGGGCGGCGCGGTCTCGTGGCGGCCGAACCGCGCGGACCCCCGCCGGGCGCCGGCCAACCGGCCAGGACCACCCCGATCGGGGACCACCCCTCGGGCACCCCGAACTCCGCCGCCAGGCGGGAGTAGGCCGCCGCGTCCCGGCCGAAGAACAGGGCCCCCAGCCCTTCCTCCACCGCGCCCAGCAGGAGCAGCATGGTGGCGAAGGAGACGTCCACCGTCCAGTACGGCACCGGCCAGCGGTCGGCGGCGGTCAAGCCGAAGGCCACCTTGTCGGGCTCCGAGTAGCGGGCGACGTAGGGCTCCGGGTTGCACAGGGGGACGATGACGACCGGCGCCCGCATCAGGCCGGGCAGGGACGGGTCCCGCCGCCACTCCTCGTCGGCCAGGACGGACCAGAAGCGCGCCACGGAGCTGCCGTCGTCCAGGACCAGGAACGACCAGCCCTGGGTGAAACCGGCCGACGGGGCCCGCCCGGCCCGGTCGAGCAGCCGGTCCACCACCTCGGCCGGTACGGGCCGGTCGGAGAAGTCGCGGCACATCCGCCGCCGGCGGAGCACGTCGCCCAGTTCCACAATCCTGACCCTAACGGTAGGCTTTGGGTATGGCCAGCTTCCGAGAACTGCTCCGCGATGCCAAGGCGCGCATCCGCGAGATCGACACCGCCGGCGCCGAAGCCGAGGTGGCCCGGACCGGCACCGTGGTGCTCGACGTGCGCGAGCCCGACGAGTACGAGCAGGGGGCGCTGCCCGGTGCCATCCACATCCCCCGTGGCCACCTGGAGAGCCAGGTGGAGGGCAAGGTGCCCGACCGCGCCGCCCACATCGTCGTGTACTGCGCCGGCGGCACCCGGTCCGCCTTCGCCGCCGACACACTGGCCCAGCTGGGCTACACCGACGTGACGTCGATGGCGGGCGGATTCAACAAGTGGAAGGACGAGGGTCGGGACTGGAAGGCGCCGGTCAGCCTGACCGCCGAGCAGCGCAACCGCTACCAGCGCCACATCCTCCTCCCCGAGGTCGACGTGGCCGGTCAGGCCAAGCTGCTCGAGTCCAAGGTGCTCTGCATCGGCGCCGGCGGCCTCGGCTCGCCCGCCGCGCTCTACCTGGCCGCGGCCGGTGTCGGGACGATCGGCATCATCGACATGGACGTGGTGGACACCTCGAACCTGCAGCGCCAGATCCTGCACAACATGGACCGCATCGGCGAGCGCAAGGTCGACTCGGCCAAGAAGACGCTCACCGCCCTCAACCCCGACGTCAACGTGGTCACCTACGACGTGCGCCTGGGCGCCGACAACATCATCGACATCTTCTCCGGGTACGACGTCATCCTCGACGGCACGGACAACTTCCCGACCCGATACCTGGTCAACGACGCCTCCCTCAAGCTCGACATCCCGGTCGTCCACGGGTCGATCTTCCGCTTCGAGGGCCAGGCCAGCGTCTACCTGCCGCACCAGGGCCCGTGCTACCGCTGCCAGGTGCCCGAGCCGCCCCCGGCCGAGCTGGCCCCTTCCTGTGCCGAAGCCGGCGTTCTGGGCGTGCTGCCCGGGATCATCGGCAGCATCCAGGCCATGGAGACCATCAAGCTCCTGCTCGGCCTCGGCGACCCCCTCGTCGGCCGCCTCCTCGCCTACGACGCCCTGGAGGAGAGCTTCCGCACGTTCAAGGTCAACCGGGACCCGGAGTGCGCGGCGTGCAGCATCCCCAAGGAGCAGCTGGTGATCGCCGAGTATGACGGTCTGTGCATGCCGCATCCGGTAGGTCTCTAGGACAAAGGGCGGCCGTCGCCCTGGTCGCCCTGCTCCTGGCCGCTTCCGCCTGTACGGCGGGATCGTCCGACACCCCGGCGCTGCCCGGCCCGTCAACGCCGCCTTCGACCGGGTCCGCTTCTCTCGGCGGGCCGGCTGTGACCTTCCACGGCGCCCGGCCCGAAGTCGCCGGCCATCCGGCCGCCACTGCGGCGCTGGACCGGCTGGCCCCGTCGGGGTGCGGGCCGCGCCTGCAGCGGTCCGACGCCCACCTGGTCTCGGTGTCGTGGCGGTGCGGCACCACCGTTTCGGCCGCCACCGTCACCCTGGCCGGGCGGCCGCTCACCCTCTCCGACCTCTTCCAGGGGGACTACCGCAGCTACCTCCTGTCGGTGGCGGCGACGCAGCTCCAGGCGGCCGGCGGGGCCGGGCCGGCGCCGGGCGCGCTCGGACCGTGGTACCTGACGCCGGCCGCGCTGGCCGTGGCGTACCCGGCCGGGACGGTCTCCTATCCGCTGGCCAGCCTGGCCGCCTTCATCAGCCATCCCGACGCAATCTGAGGCGGCGGCCGGCCCGGCTCCGGAGCACGCCCCGCTGTGCATCTAACCTTGGCTCCATGGCCGCCGACGCCCGAAGGACCGATTCCGGGATCGAGATCAAACCGGTGTACACGCCCTCTGACCTCGAAGGATGGGATCCCCGGGAGCGGCTAGGGGAGCCGGGGGCGTTCCCTTTTACCAGAGGCATCTACCCCACGATGTACCGGGGCCGTCCATGGACCATTCGCCAGTACTCGGGGTTCGGCAACGCCGAGGCGACCAACGAGCGGTGGCGGCTGCTGCTCGCCGGCGGGGGTACCGGGCTGTCGTGCGCCTTCGACCTGCCGACCCAGATGGGGTTCGACTCGGATCACCCGAGGGCGCTCGGGGAGGTCGGCAAGGTCGGCGTCGCCATCGACTCCATCGACGACATGAGGGTGCTGCTCGGCGGTCTACCCCTCGACCAGGTGACGACGTCGATGACCATCAACGCCACGGCCGCCATCCTCCTGCTTCTCTACCAGCTGGTCGCCGAGGAGCAGGGCGTTCCGGCGGCCCGGCTCGGGGGCACGATCCAGAACGACATCCTGAAGGAGTACGTGGCCCGGGGCACGTACATCTACCCGCCGCGCCCGTCCATGCGGCTGATCACCGACATCTTCGCCTACTGCCAGCAGCACCTGCCCAGCTGGAACACCATCTCGATCTCCGGCTACCACATCCGCGAGGCCGGCTCGACCGCGGTGCAGGAGATCGCCTTCACGCTGGCCAACGGCATCGCCTACGTCGAGGCCGCCGTGCAGGCCGGGCTGCCCGTCGACGAGTTCGCCCCCCGCCTCAGCTTCTTCTGGAACGCCCACAACAACTTCTTCGAAGAGGTCGCCAAATTCCGGGCCGCCCGGCGCATGTGGGCGCGGATCATGACCGAGCGCTTCGGCGCCCGGGACGAGAAGAGCAAGCTGCTGCGCTTCCACACCCAGACCGGCGGGTCGACCCTCACCGCCCAGCAGCCTGAGAACAACATCGCCCGGGTCACCATCCAGACCCTCGCCGCCGTCCTCGGGGGCACGCAGAGCCTGCACGCCAACGGCTTCGACGAGGCCCTCGGCCTGCCCACGGCCAAGGCGGCCACCACCGCCCTGCGCACCCAGCAGATCGTGGCCAACGAGTCCGGCGTCGTGGACACCGCCGACCCTCTCGCCGGCTCGTACTTCGTGGAGTCGCTCACCGACGCGGTCGAGTCCGAGGCCTGGGCCTACCTGGAGAAGATCGACGGCATGGGCGGGGCGGTGGCCGCCATCGAGGCCGGCTACATGCAGGACGAGATCGAGCAGGCCGCCTACGCCTACGCCAAGGACGTCGACGCCGGGACCAAGGTCATCGTCGGCGTCAACAAGTACGTGGACGACGCCCCGGAGCCGCCCGACGTGTTCCCCATCGATCCGGCCCTCGAGCGCCACCAGATCGAGCGGGTGCGACGCACCCGTGCCGAGCGGGACCAGGGCGCAGTGGACGCCGCTCTGGCCGACGTGGCGGCGGCCGCCCGGGGCCGCGCCAACCTGCTTCTACCGATGAAGGAGGCCCTCCGGCGGCGGGCCACGCTGGGCGAGGTGAGCGACGTGCTCCGGGCCGAGTTCGGCGTGTTCCAGCCCAGCCGGTAGATCGTGGCCGTCCGCTTCGTCATCATCGGCGGTGGGCCGGCGGGCAACACCGCCGCCACCTACGCCGCCCGCCTGGGCGCCGACGTCACCGTGGTCGAACGGGACGTCATCGGGGGAGCGGCCCACCTCTGGGACTGCATCCCGTCCAAGACCATGATCGCCACCGGCGGGGCCATGACCTTCTCCCGGCGCATCGAGGGCATGGGTCTCTCCCACCAGGACGCCCACCTCGACATCGAGGCGCAGCGCCGCCGGGTCCTGGAGATCGAAGGCCACCTCCACTCGCAGCTGACCGTCCTGCTGGCCAGCCAGGGCGTGCGGCTGATCCACGGGGAGGCCCGCATGAAGGGACCTCACGAGGTGGTCGTGGAGACGGAAGGGGCGACCGAGGAGCTGCGAGCCGACGCCATCCTGATCGCCACCGGGAGCCGCCCCCGGATCCCCGATTGGGCCCGGCCCGACGGTGAGCGGGTGCTCACCACCCGCCAGGCCTACCCGCCCACGACCATGCCCGAGCATCTGGTCGTGATCGGCTCGGGCGTGACCGGCGTCGAGTTCGTGCACATGTTCAGCTCGTTCGGGGCCAGGGTCACGCTGATCGTCAGCCGCCAGCAGGTGCTGCCCCAGAAGGACCCCGAGGTGGCGGCCGCCCTCGAGGAGCAACTGCTACGGCGCGGGGTGCGCCTGTTGAAGGGGGCCCGGGCCGAGGCGATCGACCTGACCGGCGACGAGGTGGCGGTGCGCTGCGACGACGGGCGGGTGGCCCGGGGAAGCCACGCCCTGCTCGCCATCGGTTCCATCCCCAACAGCGACGGGTTGGGCCTGGACGCCGCCGGGGTGCAGACCGACGGCGGCTACATCCCGATCAACCACCACTGCCAGTCCAACGTGGCCCACATCTACGCCGCCGGCGACGTGTCGGGCAAGCTGCCTCTGTCGTCGGTGGCGTCCATGCAGGGACGCAAGATCGCCGAGCACATCATGGGCCTGCACACCCGGTTCCACCGCCACATCGACTACGAGAAGGCGGCGTCGGCCATCTTCACCGAGCCGGAGATCGCCGACGTCGGTCTGGCCGAGGCCGAGGCGTTCGCCACCGGCCGCAAGATCCGGGTCACCAAGGTGCCCTACCAGGCGACGGCCAAAGCGCTCATCAACGACGATCCGGGCGGCTTCGTCAAGATCGTGTCGGACCCGGCCACCGGAGTGGTGCTGGGCGGGTCGATCGTCGGGCGCCATGCGGCCGAGCTCATCTCGGTGCTGGCCGTGGCGGTCACGGCCAACCTCAAGGTGAGCGACATCGTCGAGAGCTGCCTCGTGCACCCGTCCCTGGCG
>DATGAX010000352.1:0-3504 GCA_035312965.1 Acidimicrobiales bacterium | reverse complement strand
CCCGGAACCCGCCCCCGGAGACGGCCACCCCGATCCGGGGTGTCATCCGCGACGCCGAAGACGGAGCCGGCGCAAACCCCGGCGCCGGCTTTCCTTGGGGACCGGACGAGGGCTTGCGGGCCTGGTGCGCCAGCCGCCGGTCCACGCCTGAGGCCGGTGGGAGGGAGGCGGATCGATCGGGCGCCGTGCAGGCTGGTTGGTTGTCCTCCTGACGACTGTGGCGTAGATGTAGGGCGTTACGCCCTCGTCGAGCCAAGCGTCCCAGGAGGCGGGGGGTGCGCCGAGTATGACCAGGAGGGCTCGCGGCACTCCGTACCTCCCCGGGTCGACGAGGATTTCCATCGCCCCCCGGTCGGTGTTGCTCGGACCGGCCTCGCCGTCGGGATGGATGTGCCACATGCCCTGGTAAGTCGTGCTGTTCGCGGAGAGCTTCCTGTGGTGTTCGATCGCCTCTTCGGTGCCGATCAGGCCGTGGAGAAAGAAAGCGGGGGACAGTTCGCTGTCGGGTGGCGGCCCCGTGGCTGTGTCGACCCACAGACAGCGGCATGCGTCGTCGAGTTCGCCCAGCAGCATTCCGCCGGTCTCGACATCTCGGGCTCTGACCCGGCGGCCGCGGCGGGCCTCCGCTCGCATCTGAGTCATCGACAGAGAGCTGAAGCGAACTTCGATCCCGGAGTCGTCACTAACGGTGTGGTCGTTCGCCCACTGCAGCCAGTCGGTTCGTCCCCCGCCGATGTCGGCGAGCCGGACTACGGCGGCCTCCATAGGGCTACCCGGGTTCGGAGCCCCGTCGGTGAGAGCGACCAGTCCGGCGTGAAGCAACCCGGCGGCTAGGGCAGAAAGCTGAGCGTGGGAGCCAGTGAAAGTGGGTGAAGAGCACCCCGGTTCCGGTTGAAACATGTCGGTGCCCGGGGCGAAGAAGTCCTCGGTGACGTCTTGAAGGTGCTCGGGGTCGCGGAGAGCGGCAAGCCCGATGCGGCGGAAGATGTCACGTCCTCCGCCGGTAGCGCCCTGCTTGGATAAGGCCACGATCCCGCGGCCGGCGTCGTGTCCGACCACGGCCGTCAGCAGCGGGGGCCAGGTGCCTCGACGGCGGGATCGAACAAGCTCGGTAGCCGACCGGATGCTGTTGTCGGCGGTGGCGTCGATGATCAGATCGGGTGCGACGGCTGGAGGGATGTCGTTGACCAGAAGGGTCTTGGCATCGGTATGGATCGCCTCGACGACCCCGGCCAGCCCGAGTCGGTTGAGGCGTTCGGCGAGTACGTGGACCTTGGGGGAGCCGATGTCGGCGTCGGCGTATGGTTGGCGGACCAGGATGCCAGGGTGCACATTGGCGTTGTCGACCGCCCAGATGTGTTGGGCGCCGGCCCGAAGGCAGTGTTCGACCATCGGTGCGCCCAAGGCGCCGCAGCCCAGCACGAGCACCTTCTTGCCTTGCAACCAGGCCTCGGGTGACCCATGGTCTCGTCGGACCGTGACCTCCGGCCGGGCCTCCATGACCGTGACCCACTCGGCGGCACTTGAGGCGATCCTGTCATCGGCGGCGGCACGTGATATCTGTGCATCAGCGGCGGTCTCGGCGTCTGGATGGTTACGAAAAGAGGAGACGAGGGCGACGTCGGAGAGCCCGTCGGCCTTCCAGGCCACGAGGTGTTGACGGACGACACCGGGCGCCGGCCGGCGAGACGGAGTTCCTATCAGCACGTAGAGAGGTGGCGTGGGCAGCGAGTCCCGTGCGTCGGGAAGTAGAGCGCCTGCGAGGCGCAGGTTCTCGTATGTCAGGTCGGCGAGTAGGTCGAGTAGCCATTGACGCTGAAGTCCGACCTGCTCGAGCTCGGCGATGACCTCGGCCAGACTCCGCGGGTACTCGAAGCCGAGCTCCCGATCGAGAAATACGGCCAGCATCCAGCCATGACCCGGAATGCCGGTCGCCGAGATTGGGAGCATCGGCGAGCGCTGCTGCCAGTGGGCCAGGTTGGCCCACTCGAAGAGGTCCAGGCGGAAACGATGGACCCACTGGCCGAGAGCGACTATGACCCGGGCCTTCGGGGGTCTTTCACCGCTCTCGGTCCGAGGGGACTGCGAAACCGGGGCCGGGGCAAGGTCCCCGATGTCGGCCCGAACGACGATTGTCTCGGCTGCCGTCGCGTACGAAACCGGCGGGTGCAGTGGTTGTCCGTCGGGGTCGAGGTTGCCGGCGGCCGCCTGCTCCAGCCACTGGAGGAGCCGCCCGATTAGACCACGCATGCCCTCGTTCGGATTCCACTCCACCGACGGGGCGGCGTATACGCAGATGTGACGGCGCCATTGGACGTGTGGGGTGCCGGCCCATCGGTGGTGACGAACCCAGATGGCTGGCGGATCGAACGGGTAGTAGGAAGCGATCACGAGGTCGAACCGCTCCCTTGACCGGAGGCGGATGCCGCCATCACGGTGGGCGATGCCGGTGGTGTTCAGCGAGATCGTGATTGCGAGCGTGCCCGGAGGGCAGTCCGGGGTCACCGAACAGCCCAGAATCTCGATCAGTGGCCCAGCCGCGGCGAGGCTCTGAAGCTGTTCTAGGGCCTCGCGTTGTACCGATGTGGCTGGTTCGACCCAGGTCAACCGAACCCGACGAACTGTTGCGGGCGGGCGTCGCGGCCCCGGTCGCGGTCGATGATCTGTCGAATCTGGTCCGGGCCGGTCGGCCGGGCCGGGCTCGTGCCAGACCGACGTCGAGACCGGATGACCGATCGTGCCAAATCGAAGAGCAGGCCGGCGGCCGCCAGTCCGGCCGCGGCCTTCAAGGCCTGCGAGTCCCGGTCGTCAGCGCCGTCTTCCGCGATAACCGGATCCAGGCGGCGTAGCCCGTCGGTGGTCATGGTGAACACCAATGGCGACGGGTTGTCGGCGTCGGGGTATTCGCCGGTGCAGATGAACCCGTCTTCCGCCGGGACGATCTCCTCGTAGCGGGCCCGTGCCTTAAGGTGGGGAGGGTTGGCGCCGGGAGGGTCGGAGGGGCGGAAGGGGTCGCTGCTGGCCACGATGGTGGCGTCCTCGGAGGCGTGCTCTTCGAGCAGGTCGAGCAGGTCTTGCTTGAGGATCTCCTCGCCGTTCTCGGTCACGTACATGGCCTTCTTGCTGCAGTGGTGGGATGCGAGAAGGACATCCCAGGTCAGCCGTTCGGGGCGGCCTTTCTTCTGGCTGTAGTCGAAGATCTTGAAGATGGTCTCGAAGGCGAGGTCGCCCAACAGGAGGACATGGCCGTCGGGGCAGCCGTCGGTCCGCAAGGTGATCTGCATGGCGAGGGAGGTCTCGTTGCGCTCGGCCGCACAGTCGTCGGCGAACGGGGCGTGGATGAAGGCCTCGAATCGGTCACTCACGTCATCCCCGTCGAGGTAGCTGACGACCTTGCCCGGGCCGGTCAGATACTTGTCCGGAAGCTCGGAGTAGGCATGCTCGGACTCGTCGGTGTCGTAGCCCACGACCAGAATGCGGTCGCCGGACTCCGGCTCTCGTCCG
>DATGAX010000351.1:0-7632 GCA_035312965.1 Acidimicrobiales bacterium | reverse complement strand
CGCCGTTCTGCAGGTGCCCGTTGAGGCCGGCGCCGAACAAGAGGGCCTTGGCCGACAGGATGTAGCTGGAGTCGTCGTCGAAGGAGCCGACGTGGTAGCGGGGCGCCACCAGCGCCACGTGCACCAGGCCGACCAGCAGCGGGAGGCCGACGCCCCACAACGGGGCCGCATCCGGGCGCCGTGACGCCCAGTTGCTCAGAGGGTGGCGCAGCGTCCGCGCTCGGAGCGGGGGAGCATGGGGCGCTTCCTCACTGGGCCCCGGCCAGGGCGCTGGCCGTGGACCGCCACTGCACGGTCGGTCGGATGGCCTCAGGCGATACGCGGTGCTTGTGCCGCTCGGCGATGCGGAACATCGAGCCGATTAGCGTGTCGCTCAGCAGGTGCGGCACCAGCCCGAGGTCGAGCAGCCCGGTGTGGGCGGCCCGGTAGTAGTGCCCTTCCGCCTCCACACGCGGGTTGTCGACCTCCTCGATGCGGCACCCCCCGGGCCAGGCCGCCGAGACCGTTTCCGCGATCTCCCGGACCGACATCTGCTCGGTGAGCTGGTTGAACACCCGGAACTCGCCCGGCTCGGCCGGGCGCTCGGACGCCAGCCGGATGCACTGGACCGTGTCGACGATGTTGATGATCCCGCGGGTCTGGCCGCCATGGCCGTACACGGTCAGAGGGTGGTCGAGGACGGCCTGGATGGTGAACCGGTTGAGGACGGTCCCGAAGATCCCGTCGTAGTCGAACCGGGTGGCGAGGGCGGGATGGAGCACCGTCTCCTCCGTCTCCTGTCCGTAGACCACGCCCTGGTTGAGATCGGTCGCCCGCAGGCCCCAGATGCGGCAGGCGAACTCGATGTTGTGGCTGTCGTGCACCTTGGACAGGTGGTAGAAGGAGCCGGGCCGCTTGGGGAACAGCACCCGATCGGATCGCCCCCGGTGCGTCACGTCCAGCCAGCCCTCCTCGATGTCGATGTTGGGCGTGCCGTACTCGCCCATCGTCCCGAGCTTCACCAGGTGGATGTCGCGGTTGTGGCTGGCGATGGCATAGAGGACGTTGAGGGTCCCCACCACGTTGTTGGTCTGGCTGTAGACGGCGTGCTGGCGGTCCAACATCGAGTACGGCGCCGAGCTCTGCTCGGCGTAGTGGACGATCGTGTCGGGGTCGTAGTCCCGCACCATCTCCTCGACGAACTCGCCGTCGCAGAGATCACCCTTGTAGACGGGGATCTCCCGGCCCGACAAGCTGGCCCAGGTCCGCACCCGCTCGTCGAGCGGTGCGATGGGCACCAGGCTCTCCACTCCCAGCTCCTCATCCCATCCCCGCCGGACCAGGCTGTCCGCGACCGCCACTTGGTGGCCGCGGGCGGACAGGTGCAGGGCGGTGGGCCAACCCAGGTATCCGTCGCCGCCCAGGATGAGTATGCGCAATGCCGTCTCCGATCGGTGTTCTCGGGGTGGGACGAGATGGTGCCGCGAGATCCTGAGAATACGCTGTGATCCGGATCGCTGACGACCCGGCCGGCGAGGGAAACTTACCCCAGCTAACTCTCAGCTACCCCGCAAACCCGGGAGCCCGGTGCCGGCCGGCCGGCAAGAAAGGCGGTGGGCGTCAGGCGCCGGTGCGCCGGGAGAGCCGGCGCCGGGCCATCTCGGCCACCAGCCGCAGCCCGACGGTGGTGGCGGCCACCCCGACCAGAGACAGGGCCGGGCCGGCGCTCACGCCCAGCACCACGAAGAAGAGGCCGGTCACCAGAAGGGGGATGCCCCACTGCGGGGCCTGCAGGAGCCGGAGCCAGGCGCGGAGGAGCCGGGGTCCGAACGAGACGAGGACACGCAGCCCTTTGGAGGCGGTGCCGCCGCGCAGCCGGGCCGCCAGGTGCGGGTCGGCGGCGGCCGCCGCCGCTTCCAGGTCGGCCAGCGCGGCCCGCTCGGCGGCGTTGAGTCTCGCGTCGGGTGTGCTCATGTCTCCACCCCTGTCCAGCCGGATTGTCAGGGACACTGGTTGATGTACCCACCGGACGGACTCGCACCGTGCCGGAGGGCGGGATCCACCGGTCCAAGGAATAGTCTCGCGCGATGGCCGCCAACACAAGCCCGCTTGGTCGCATGGACACGCTCGCCGTCGACGTGGGGGGCACCGGCATCAAGGCCTCGGTCCTGGATGCCACCGGGCAGCTGGAGCACGCCCGGGTGCGGACCGACACCCCGTATCCCCTCTCGCCCCAGCGTCTGCTGATCGAGATCGAGCAGCTGATGGCCCAGCTGCCCCCGTTCGACCGGGTCTCGGTCGGCTTTCCGGGCATGGTGCGCAGCGGCCGGGTGCTGTCGGCCCCCCATTTCGTGTCCCCGGACGGCCCGGGCGGCGTGCCGGCGCCCAAGCTGGTGCGGGCCTGGGACCGGTTCGACCTCCAGACGGCCATCCGGGAGGTGACGGGGAAGCCGACCAGGGTGGCCAATGACGCCGACATCCAGGGAGCCGCCGTGGTCGCGGGGAAGGGACTCGAGCTGGTGGTCACCCTCGGGACCGGCGTGGGGACGGCCTTCTTCCACGACGGGCAGCTGCTGCCGCACCTGGAGTTCGCCCACCACCCCCTGCGCAAGGGCGCCACTTACAACGAGGTCCTGGGGGAGGCGGCCCGGCGCAAGGCGGGCAACAAGAAGTGGCGGGTGCGGGTGACCGAGACCATCGAGACCCTGCGCGCCCTCTGCTACTTCGACCACTGCTACATCGGCGGCGGCAATGCCGCCCGCCTGGGTGCGGTGCTGCCGCCGGGCGTGAGTGTGGTGGACAACTTGGCCGGCATCAGCGGCGGGATCAAGCTCTGGGAGGTGACGTCCGGTCCGATCCCCGTTCCCGCCGCCCGGCCCGCCCCCCGCCGGCGGACGGGGGCTACCGCCTCTCGAGTTGCAACGAGCGGTCGGGCCCCAGCTCGAGGCGCGACGCCGAATGCCGCGCCCGCGCCGCGTCGACGTCGGCCCCCGGTCGCCTGACGCCCGCCGACACCGCCTCCACCTGCAGCGGACGCCCGCCCACCGGGGCCGGCCCGGCCGGGTCGGCCGTCACGACCTCCGATGCGTCGGACGCCACCCGCCAGGCCGTCTTGCGGCCGCCCACCGTCGCCTTCCCGGGCGACTTCTTGGCCACGGCCCGGCCGCCGACCTCCACCAGCTTGTAGACGAAGCCGCTGGTGGGCTGGCCCGCCCCCATGACCACCCGGGTGCCGGCGCCGAAGCCGTCCACCGGCAGGGCGGCCAGCCGACCGATGGAGTCCTCGTCGAGGTCGCCGGTGACGACCACCCGGCTCCGCCACGCGCCCAGGGAGTCGAGGAGGGCACGGGCCCGGACCGCCTCCACGGCCAGGTCGCCGGAATCGATCCGCACCGCACCGAGGTCGGGGCCGGCCGCCTCCACCGCGTTGCGGATCCCGGCCGCCGTGTCGTAGGTGTCTACGAGGAGCGTGGTGGAAGGGCCCAGCACCGACACCTGCGCGTCGAACGCGTCCCGCTCCTCGTCGAACAGGAGGACGAAGGCGTGCGCCGACGTTCCCGCGGTGGGGAGGCCGTAGCGCCGGCCCGCCTCGAGGTTGGAGGTGGAGGCCAGGCCGCCGATGTACGCGGCCCGGGCGGCGGCCACCGCCGCCTCCGGATCGGTGCGCCGGCCGCCCATCTCGATCACCGGGCGGTCCCCGGCGGCGGCCGAGACCACCGACGCCGCCGAGGCCACCGCCGAATCGTGGTTGAGCACCGACAGGACCAGGGTCTCCAGGAGCACCGTCTCGGCAAAGGTTCCGGTCACGGTCATCACAGGTGATCCGCCCGTGTACAGCTCGCCTTCTTCGTAGGCGAGGACGTCCCCGGAGAAGCGGTACGCGGCCAGCCACTCGAGCGCCCGCTCCGACAGGAACCCTCGTGCCGCCAGCCACTCGGTCTCCGCCGGGCCGAACCGGAAGTCCTCCAGCGCGTCGAGCAGCCGCCCGAGCCCGGCGAACACCCCGTAGCGCCGGCCGGCGGGCAGGGCCCGGGTGAACACCTCGAAGACGACCGGGCGGTCGGCCATCCCCGAGGCCAGAGCGGCGTCGAGCATGGTCAGCTCGTAGTGGTCTGTGTGGAAAGCGGAGGAAGTCAACCTCGCCCGGCCCGGACCCGCCGGCGGGGGCGGCCGAGGACGGCGGCGAAGCGCTCGCCGCGCAGGTCGTCGCACTCGGTGTCGTCGAGGGGGGACAGGGGGCCCACCGCCCAGGTGAGGAGGAGATCGGCGAGTGCCGGGTTGCGGGCCAGGACCGGGCCGTGCAGGTACGTGCCGATCACCTTCCCGGACCGGGCCCCGTCCACGCCCCGACCGGGCCCGTTGCCGCACCCGACCCGGACCCGGCCCAGAGGCTGCGCCGCAGGGCCCAGCGAGGTGGCGCCGGCGTGGTTCTCGTAGCCGGTCAGGGCGGGCAGGTCGAGCTCAGGGGCGGGGTCGACGACTATCTCCCCCACCATCCGCGGTCCCCGGCCCGGCTCGGTGGAACAGTCCAGCAGTCCGATCCCCGCTGCGGGTGCCCCGTCGGGCCCGGTGAACGAGCGACCGACGATCTGCATCCCGGCGCACACCGCCAGCACCACCGCGCCACGGTCGACGGCCCGCCGCAAGGGCCCCCCTTCCCGGTCCGCGCCCAGCTGCACCGCCGCCTGTGACTGTGGCAGGTCCTCGCCCCCGCCGACGACGTACAGCTCGCAGCTGTCCGGGACCGGCTGGCCCGACCGGACGGTGATCACCTCGGAGTCGATGCCGCGCCAGCGCAGGCGGGCGGCCAGGATGGCGGCGTTGCCCGAGTCGCCGTAGGTGCCGAGCAGGTCGGGGAAGAGCAGGGCCACCGAGACGGTCACGCCAGCCGGCTCCGTAGCTGCTGGAAGGAGGTGTAGTTGGCCACAACGTCGACGTCCGGCGCGCCGGACGCCCCGATGGCCTCGAGCAGATCCGATCTGCGCACGTGCTCCACCCCGGCATATCGCAACCGGACGGCCAGATCCCGGCTGCGCTCCCCGGTCGCCACCACCAACCGGCCCTGGAGCCGCTCGAAGGGGACGTCCCACAACCACGAGGGGTCCCGCCCGTCGGCGATGCGGGCGTTGATGGCCACGACCACCGGGACAGGGGCGGGGCGGACGAAGTCGAACACCTCGAGCCACCCGGCCGGGTTCTTGGCCAGCAGCAAGCGGGCTCTGACCCCGCCCGCGTCGACCACCGCGTAACGACCGACGATCTCGTCCAGGCTCTCGACCTTGCGGGCCGCCTCGGTCCGGTCGAAGCCGAGGACGGCCGCGGTGGCCAGGGCCATGGCCGCGTTGGCCCGGTTGGCCCGCCCTGGAAGCTGCAACCGCAGCGCCACCGAGAGCCCGTCCCGCCAGAGCACCGCCGGCCCGTCGAGGCTCACGTCGAGCGCCGGCCGGGCCAGGTCGCAGCCCAGGCAGGCCCAGCCCCTGCCGGGCGCGGCCGAGAAGTCGATCCGACCGCCGCAGGCCGGGCACCCACCGGCGTCGTCGGTCCACGGCTGGCCCGCCCCGACCCAGACGACCGCTCCCGCCCGGCCCGCCCCCCACACCACGAGCGGGTCGTCGGCGTTGGCCACGACCGTCACGTCGGGATGGGCCTCGAACGCGGCCCGCCAGCCACCGGAGAGGGTGCGCACCTCGTTGTTGCGGTCGAGCTGGTCCCGGCTGAGGTTGAGCAGGGCGACGGCGCGCGGTCGGGTGGCCTGGACGACACGGGGCAGCCAGGCCTCGTCGACCTCGAGCGCCGCCGGGAGGTCGGCCCCGCCGGCGGCCAGGGCGGCGGCCAGCCCGGGCGGCAGGTTGGCACCCAGGAGGTTCGTGACCACCGCGCCCGGCCCACCGAGCGCGGCCGCCAGCAGGCTGGTGGTGGTGGTCTTGCCGTTGGTGCCGGACACGAGGGCGACGGTGCGCCCGGCGGCCAGGCGGGCCAGCGCATCGGGGTCGACGGCCAGGATGGCCCGGCCCCCGATCACCGATCCGCCGCCGCGCCCGAGCCGGCGGGACAGGCCGGCGGTGGCCAGGCCGATGCCGGCCGCCAGTCGGGTCCGGGCTGGGAGCGGGGGGCGTTCGGTGGCGACCACGGTCGAGCCGAGGGTACAGCGCTCGACTACCGTCGTCGCGATGGCCGCCAAGACCGCCAAACCACGCCTCCCCACCGACACCGCCTCGCTCCTCCTGCGGCTGGCCATCGGCCCCATGCTGTTCACCCACGGTTACAACAAGGTGTTCGGCAAGGGAGGCCTCGAGGGCACCACCGGGTGGTTCGAGAGCCTCGGGCTGCGGCCCGCATACATCCACGCCCGGATGGCGGCGGCGACCGAGATGGGTGCCGGGACGATGATCACCTTGGGGGCCGCCAGCCCGCTTCCCGCCGCCGCGGCCATCGGCCTCATGGCCACCGCGGCCCGGACCGATCACCGCGGCAAGGGCTTCTTCGTCTTCAAGGGCGGCTGGGAGTACACAGGGGTGGTCGCGGTCGTGGCCGCGGTGATGGCCGCTCTGGGCCCCGGGCGCTTCTCCTTCGACGCCCTGCGGGGCCGCAACCGGTCCGGCCTGCGCTGGGGCATCCTGGCCGCCCTGCTCGGTTCGGCCGCCTCGGCCGGGCTGCTGGCGGCCAGCTACCGCCCGGACGTCAAGCCGGACGACGAAGCCGAGTCCTGACCGGCGGTGGCCCCACCGGCGGAGCGGGTCGCCATCGACGCAGCCGGGCGCCGGGTCGACATCACCAGTCCCGGCAAGGTCCTCTTCCCTGAACGGGGTGACACCAAGCTGGACCTGGTCCGCTACTACCAGGCCGTGGAGGCGCCCCTGATGAGGGCCATGGGCGGCCGCCCGGTCCTGATGCAGCGGTTCCCGAACGGCGCCACGGGGTCGTCCTTCTTCCAGAAGCGGGTCCCCGAGCACCATCCCGAGTGGCTGCAGACGACGATCGTGTCGACGCCCAACGGCACCACCTCGCAGGCGCTGGTGGCCGCCGACCTGGCCCACGTGCTGTGGGCCGTCAACCTGGCCTGCCTCGGCTTTCACGTCTGGCCCACCCGGGCCGACGACCCCGAGCACGCCGACGAACTGCGCATCGACCTCGATCCCACCCCCGGCGTCACCTTCGACATGGTCCGGGAGGCGGCCCACGAGACCGACGTCCTGCTGCGCTCCCTCGGTATGACCGGGTGGCCCAAGACGACCGGCAACCGGGGAATCCACGTCTACGCCCGCCTCCACCCCCGGTGGACCTCGATACAGGTGCGGGCCGCCGCGGTGGCGGTGGCCCGCGAGCTCGAGCGGCGCCGCCCCGACCTGATCACCGCGGCCTGGTGGAAGGAGGAACGCGGCACCCGGGTGTTCGTGGACTTCAACCAGAACGCGCCGCACAAGACGATCTTCGGCGCATGGTGCGTGCGGGCCCGGCCCGGCGCCCAGGTATCGACTCCGTTCTCGTGGGAGGAGCTCGAGGCGATTGACCCTGACGCGCTGACCATCCGCAGCGTACCCGGGCGGGTCCTGGGGAGGGGCGACCCGTGGGAGGCGATGGAATCAGAGCCACAGTCGCTGGAGCCGCTGCTCGAGATGCATCGCAGAGACACGGCCGCCGGGCTGCCCGATG
>DATGAX010000350.1:0-2277 GCA_035312965.1 Acidimicrobiales bacterium | reverse complement strand
GCCGTCCCGACCAGGGGTCGGCTCCGGTTCCGCCCCCCGCCGGGTGGGGCGGGCTGCTGGTGTCCGCCGGCGTGGTGGGCGCCAACACGCTCTACGCCCTGGCCGCCCGGCGCCACATGGTCAAGTTCGGCACCACCACCGAGGACTTCGCCGCCGTCGCCGTGGCCCAGCGGGAATGGGCGGTGGACAACCCGGCCGCCCAGCTGCGCGATCCCATCACCGTCGAGGACCACCACGCGTCGCGCTGGATCGCCGAGCCCTTCCGCAAGCTCGACTGCTGCCTGGTCAGCAACGGGGGCGTCGCCGTCCTTGTCACGACCGAGGAGCGCGCCGCCTCGCTCGCCCAGCCCCCGGTGCACGTCCTCGGATGGGCGCAGAGCCACCCGGGCCGGCTCTTTGACCGCAACCCTGACTTCGGCATCGTGACCGGGGCCGCCCGGTCGGGGCCGGAAGCGCTGGCCATGGCCGGCCTCAAGCTCTCCGACGTGGACGTGGCCCAGCTGTACGACTGCTACACCTTCACCGTCATCGTCTCCCTGGAGGACTACGGCTTCTGCGAGAAGGGGGAGGGCGGGGCCTTCGTCTCGAGCGGCGCCATCCAGCGCCACGGCGGCTCGCTCAAGCTCAACACCGGCGGCGGCCAGCTCTCCTCGTTCTACATGTGGGGGATGACCCCCCTCACCGAGGGCATCATCCAGGTCCGGGGCCAGGGCGGCGGCCGCCAGGTCCACCCCCACGACGTGGCCCTGGTCAGCGGCAACGGCGGCATCCTGGACCACCACGCCACGCTGATCCTCGGGTCGGGCCCGGCATGACCGTCGCCGGCCCCCGGCCGGTGGCCCGCAACGAGGCCACCGCCGCCTTCTTCGACGCCACCGCCCAGGGCCGCTTCCTGCTGATGCGCTGCCGCCCGGCTGGCCACTGGAACCGCCCCCAGGCCGACCGCTGCGCCGAGTGCGACTCCACCGAGCTGGAGCCGGCCCCCGCCTCCGGGCGGGCCGCCCTGGTCAGCTGGGTCGTCCTGCACCCCCGCCCCTCCGAAGGTGGCGACCCGGGCCTGGTCACGGTGCCGGCCATCGTCGAGCTGGCCGAGGGCCCGTGGTGGTGGACCGAGATCGTCGGCACCGACCCCGCCGGGCTGTCCGACGGGATGGCCCTCGAGGTCGTCTTCGAGCGGCCGGAGGGGAGCGAGGCGGTGCCGGTGTTCACGCCCCTCGCGTCGGGCTCGCGTCCGGGCGGGTGACGCCGGCGCGGGTCGCCTACGCCGACGGGCCGGACGGCCCGTTGCCCGACCCGGCCGTCATCGAAGCCATCATCGGGCGCCCCGTGTCGGTACTCCTGGGCTGGGTCGTCCGCACCCCCGACTGGCTGGCCACCACCCCCGCCCCGCTCCTGTCCGTGATGCTCGGCGCCGGGCTGCGCGGTGCGGCCCGGTCCGGCCGGGTGCAGGTGGTCGCCAGCCGGCTCTCCGCCGTCCCGGCCCAGCTGGCCGGCCGGTGGAGACCGGACGTGACCGTGGTCGGCGCGGTGGAGGCAGGTGCCGGGCGGTCGGGGTGGCGGCTGGTCGGCGGTCCGGGCTGGGCCCTGGCCGCGGTGCGGGCGTCGGCGGCGGCCGGCGGGGGAGTGGTCATCGAGCGGTGGCCGGCGGACGAGGCGGCGGGGCGGGCCCGCGGACCGGAGCTGCCCGGCACCACCGTGCCCGACGTCATCGACCGGGTGGAGCCGGCCGATCCGCCCCCGGACGGGCGGCGCTCACCGGCCCACGACCAGGTGGGCCGGCTGGTCGCCGGGCTGGTACCCGACGGGGCCACCATCCAGTGGGGTCCCGGGGGGGTGGGGGCGGCCACCGTCGCCGCCCTCGCCACCCTCTCCACCGTCGAGCGCCCGGTGCGGGTGCGGTCCGGACTGGTCACCGACGAGCTGGTGGGCCTGGCCGCCCGGGGGCTCCTCGACGGGCCGGCCGAAGCGGCCTACCTGTGGGGCGGGCCCGATCTGCACGCCCTGGTCGGCGACGGCCGGGTCGCCCTGCGGGAAGTGTCGTACACCCACGACCTGACCGCCATCTCGGCGACGGAGCGGTTCGTCGCCATCAACACCGCCATCCAGGTCGGCCTCGACGGGGCGGCCAACGTGGAGGTGGCGGGAGGCCGGGTGGTGTCGGGGCCGGGCGGCCACCCCGACTTCGCGGCGGGGGCGTCGCGCTCGGTGGGCGGGTTGTCGATCGTGGCCCTCCCGTCCACGTCGGGGGGGCGGTCGAACGTCGTGCTGCGGCCGGAG
>DATGAX010000349.1:0-3365 GCA_035312965.1 Acidimicrobiales bacterium | reverse complement strand
CCCCGCATGCAGGCCCACCGCCTGGAACACCCCCTCCACCGTGGTGATCGGCGCGGCGCGGCCGTCGTCGGACGCCGCCCAACCGGCCATGGCCTCTTCGCGGTAGACGAGGCGGCCCGCACCGGCGCAGTCGACCGTCGCCCCGTACTGCGACGTCGGCCCCACCCGGCAGCTTCCTCCCGAGGCGGTGAACAGGGCGGCCGCCGCCGGCAGCCGGCGGATGGTCACCAGGCTGTCCCGGTAGACCACAGGGAGATCCACGTGGTCGGGCAGCGGCGGCAGCGGGGTCCCGGACTGGATGACCAGGTAGCCGGCGCCGGCCTGCTCGTAGGCGTCCACATGGGCCACGAATTGCGCCGCCGGCCCCGGCCGCTCCCTCGACGCCGCGGTGTGTCCGGTGAACAGGATCGGGAGGACGTTCGGGTCGAGCCGGGCCGTGATGAACTGGGCGTACGCCTTCGGGATGGGCAGGTCGTTGAGGTCCAGTGAGGCGACCCCCCAGTAGGACCCGTAGTTGGGGAAGATGGGACCGAGCGTGTAGAAGCGCCCGGTACCCAGATGGGCCTGCAGGTAGCGGACCGGGCCGGTGTCGATGCGGGTCGACGTCGGGGCGGACAACTGGGGCGTCACGAACAGGGCCAGCGCCTCGATCACCAAGGCGCTCGACGCCAGTCCCGCCTGCAGCCGCGGCGACGCGGCCAGGAAGGCCATGGCGCACACCGCTACCACGAGACCGGCGAAGGCGATCGATGCCCACTCCCACCAGTCCCGTTCCGCCACGCCGTGCACGTGGCTCAGCAGCTGTGCGCCCCGGTGCCCGGCCAGGACCACCGTGATCACGCCGGCCCCGCCGACCAGCGCCGCCGCCCCGGGCCGGCGGCCGGCCGCCGCGATGGTGTCGTCGATGCCCATCACCGCCAGCACGATCAGGGCCAGGACCAGGGTCGGGATGGAGTAGCGGAAGAACAGCGTCCGGCTGGCGCCGGGCACGGCGTTGACGATCGGGGCCAGCACCGGCAGGCCCACCATCCGCCCGACCACCAGCACGGCCCACACGGCCAACGCCACCCGCAGCCGGCGCTGCCCCCGACCCAGCAGTCCGACGAGGGCCAGCAGGACGACCGAGAGGCCCACGTAGCCGCCGACCGAGGCCCAGAAGTGGCCGAGCACCCCGCTGCCGTCGTGCCTCGTCCAGCCGTTGAGCGGGCCGAAGAGGTAGGGCGTGACCAGATCGGGAAGGTCGACCGACCGGTCCAGGTGGAGTCCCCCCAGCCCCCGGGAGTGGAACGACACGTCGGCCGAGGGCAGATAGGTGAGGAAGGCCACGAGGATGGGCCCGGCGAGGAGCAGACCGGTCACCGCTCCGGCCCCAGTCCGCCCGAGGAACGCGGCCAGGCGCCGACCCCGCTCCTCGCTGGCCCGCACCACCACCCACAGCACGGCCATCAGCCCGTCGATGTAGGCCGTCTCGGGGAACCCGGCATATACCGACAGCGCGAGTGCCACGGCGATGCATGCCAGACCGGACGAGGGCCGCCGGCCCTCCCGCGCCTGCTCGATGCCGAGCAGCAACAGGGGCAGGAACGCCACCGGATTGGCCGCGGCGTGGAACATCCAGGAGAAGGTCCCGTTGAGGCCGAAGACGATGGCCCCGGCGGCCGCCGCCCAGCGGGACCGGACCAGGCGGCGCAGCAGGACGAAGGTGCTCACCGCCGCCACCAGCTCCAGCGCCAGCCGGAAGAGCACCTGCCCCCACGACACGGCGTCGAACAGCACGAACGGGAACAGCGCCGCCGACTGCATCTCCCCCGCCAGCGGCGCCCCCACCCCTTCGTACGGGTTCCACCACGGGACGTGCCCGTGGATCCAGTCGAGGGCGGCCCGGTGCCCGAGGGCCTGGGACGTGAACCCGACGTTCGGGTCGACGTAGTTGATGCCGGGCAGCACCTTGTGGCCCAGCGCCGTGGTCAGGCCGCCGTACGTGCCGACCGGGTTCGGATCGGTGATCCCCAACAGGTACACGCCGTTGGCCGCGACGACGGCCAGCACCACGACGAGCAGCGGCAGCGCCGACGGGGAACGCAGCCGGAACAGCGTTCCGATCCGGCGCAGCACGCGCCGATCCTAGGAGTGGAGGAACCGCGACGCCCAAACGCTAGACGCGGGCCATGTTGACGAACTTGGTGTACTGCTCCAGGAAGCTGAGCTGCACCTTGCCCGTCGGCCCGTTGCGGTGCTTGGCCACCAGCACCTCGGCGATGCCGCGATCGGCCGACTCGGGGTTGTAGATCTCGTCCCTGTACAGGAAGATCACCACGTCGGCGTCCTGCTCCAGAGAACCCGACTCGCGCAGGTCGGCCAGCGTGGGCCGCTTGTCGGAACGGGCCTCCAGTTGGCGGGACAGCTGCGAAAGCGCCACCACCGGGACCTCCAGCTCGCGGGCCAGGATCTTGAGGCCACGGCTGATGGAAGACACCTCGAGCTGGCGGTTCTCCGAGCTGGCCCCCGACATGAGCTGGAGGTAGTCGATGATGATCAGGCCAAGGCCGCCATGGCGGGCCTTGAGCCGGCGGGCCTTGGCCCGGATCTCCATGACCGTCGTGTTGGGGTTGTCGTCGATGTACAGCGGGGCGTCGCCCAACCGGGCCACCGCGTTGCTGATCTTGGGCCAGTCCGGCTCCGACAGGCGGCCGTTGCGCATCCGGCCGGCGTCGACGCGCGCTTCGGAGACGAGCAGCCGGTTGGTGATCTCGTCCGCCCCCATCTCCAGGGAGAACAGCAGGGTGGGCACGCGGGCCTCCACCGCGGCATGGGCCGCCATCCCGAGGGCGAAGCTGGACTTGCCGACCGCCGGGCGGGCCCCCACGATGACCAGCGTGTTGGGCTGCAGCCCGTAGAGCCGCTCGTCGAGGTCCACGTAGCCGGTGGGCACGCCGGTGATGGTCTCGTTGCGGTCGAACAGCTGCTCCAGGCGGTCCATGCTGGCGGTGAGCAGCTCGGGGAGGCCCTTGAGGCTGTCCGTGACGCGGCGCTCGGCCACGTTGAACACCAGCGTCTCGGCGTGGTCCATGGCCTCGGCCACGTCGTCGGGGACGCTGTAGCCCATCTCGGCGATCTCGCCCGCCACCGAGATCAGCCGCCGCAGGAGGGCGTGCTCCTCCACGATCCGGGCGTAGCGGGCGGCGTTGGTCGTGGCCGGCGTGTCGGCCTGTAGGGCGATCAGGGCGGCCAGGCCGCCGACCGGCTCGAGCAGGCCGGCCCGGCCCAGCTCGTCGGCCACCGTGACCGGATCGGCCGGCTCCCCCTGGTTGTAAAGAACGTTGATGGCATCGAAGACGTGAGCATGAGCGGGCTTGTAGAAGGCC
>DATGAX010000348.1:0-2581 GCA_035312965.1 Acidimicrobiales bacterium | reverse complement strand
AGGAGATGGTGGCTGCCCTCGTGCACGGCCCGCCTGGCCATGTCGAGCACCGACCGGGGCTCTCCGGCCCGCCGACCGCTGCGCTTCCAGTCCTCGGGCGCCAGCGCCTCCAGGGCCGGGGCCAGGCGATCGGCCGCCGCGGCCAGCTCGTCGGCCACCGTCAGCGCGTCGAGCTCCCGGTACCCGCCCCCCTCGACGGCGGCCTCGAGGTCGACCGGCTCCAGCTCCGGGTCGTGCTCGGCCAGCACCTGGGCGACGCGCCGGTCGACCAGGACGAGGACGTCGCGGACGTGGCCCGCGTACTCGATCGCCGACCACACCTGGGGAGCGGGACGCTGCGAGAGGACCGCGGCGCCGTCCTCGCCGGGCAGGAAGCGGGTCAGCGGTGCCCGGTAGCGCCGGCCCAGCTCCCGCACGGCCCCCGCCGCGGTGGCGGGCGTGACCGATTCGGGGTCGAAGCCGCACTCCTCGCATCGCTCCACCGCCCCAGCCTGGCCCACCGCCGCCGGCGCCGGCCATCCCGGGCCGCGCCCCAGGACCGGCGTTGACGGAGGGGCGGGGCCGATCCATGCTGCTGTGCTCCCATGGCCGAGCTCCTGACCGACCAGCTGCGGACGATGGCGCGCCTGCACGGCCGCGAGGTCGCCTACCGCAACCTGGACGCAGGGACAGAGATCACCTTCGCCCGGTGGGAGCAGGAGTCCAACCGGCTGGCCCGGGGTCTGCTGGCCCGGGGCGTGGCCAAGGGCGATCGGGTCTCGATATATCTGGGCAGCGACGAGGTCCTTCGCTGGGTGGTGGCCTACGCCGCCGTGCACAAGGCGGGTGCCGTCGCCGTGCCCACCAACACCCGCCTGACCGTCCCCGAGCTGGTCACCATCCTGGACCACGCCGGGGCTCGCGCCGCCGTGACCGACCGGGCCCTTCTGCCCACCCTGGCCGCCGCCGTACCCCAGGTCCCGACCCTGGCCCTGGTCGTGGTGACGGACGGAGCCGGCGGGCCCGGACCCGGACCCGGCACCGCATCGGAGACGGCGGGTGACCTGGCCGCCGTCGCCGCTCGGTGGGACGACGTACTCGACCCCGACGGCGACGAGATCCAGGTCCCGCTCGACGGCGCCGACCTGGCCGACATCATGTACACCTCGGGCACAACCGGCTCACCCAAGGGCGTGGTCGTCCGGCACCGGAACGTGTCGCTCCTGCCCAACGGGGAGCCGCCGTGGACCGGGTCCAGCTGGATTCACGCCTCGCCCCTGTTCACCTTCGCCGGCATCGCCTTCGTGTACAACCCCATGAAGCTGGGCATGGGTGCCCTCTTCATGGCCCGTTTCGACGCGGGGCGCTGGCTCCAGGCGGTGGCCAGCGAGCGGCCCACGGCCGCCTTCATCGTCCCGGCCATGGCCCAGCTCATCCTCAACCATCAGGAATTCGAGTCGGCCGACCTCTCCAGCCTGGGGCTGTGCGCACTGGGGAGCGCTCCGGTGGCGCCGGAGACGCTGCGCCGCCTGCAGACGCGCATGCCTCACGCCACCGTGTCCAACGGCTACGGGATGACCGAGGCCGGGCCCGCCTACTCCGCCATGCCCAGAGAGGAGGCGGAGCGGAGGGTGGGCTCGGTGGGCAAGCCCATGGCGCCCATGGAGGTGCGCATCGCCGGCGAGGGCGGTGCCCCGCTGGAAGCAGGTGGTGTCGGCGAGGTCCTCATCCGCATGCCCGGCAGGCAGCGGGAGTACTACCGGGACGCGGAGGCGACGGAGCACACCTGGTCGGGGGGCTGGCTCCACACCGGCGACCTGGGGCGGCTCGACCAGGACGGCTACCTCTACATCGTGGGACGGAAGAAGGAGGTGATCATCAGGGGCGGCAACAACATCTACGCCACCGACGTCGAGGCCGTGCTCCTGGAGCACCCTTCCGTGGTGGAGGCAGCGGTGATCGGCGTGCCTCACGCCGTGCTGGGGGAGGACGTGGCCGCCTTCGTCGTCGTCCGCGACGGGGACGAGGCCACCCCCGAGATCCTGAGGGCCTTCTGCGCCCAGCGCCTGGCCGACTACAAGGTGCCCCGCCACATCCGCTTCCTGGACGAGCTACCCCGCAACGCCACGGGGAAGATCCTCAAGCACCACCTGGGCGTCGGCTAAGGGGCCGCCCAAGGGATCGGGCCGCGCCATCCATCGCTCACCAACCCAACTCGGCCAGGAAGGAGACCACCAGCCCGACGGTGGACTCCGGGTTGTCCACGGCGGCCAGGTGGCCGGCGTTGACAACGGTCGCCAGGCGGGCGTCGGGGATGAGGGCGGCCACCTCCTCCGCCCCCTCGTCGGACAGCACGTCGCTGGCCGAGCCCCGCAGGACCAGCACCGGACGCCGCAGGTGGCGGAGGTCGTCGTCGAGCCCGGCCACCACCGCCGCCGCCCCCTGGTCGACGTCGACGATCTCCTCCCGTTCGCGGATCCGGCGGCCGAGGCCGTGCTTCCAGACCCAGCGCCCGTCGGGCCGTTGCCGAAGGTTGCGGGTGAGGCGGCCCGCCGTCACCGTGCGCCCGGGTAGGTAGCCGGCGATGGCCGCCGCCGCCTCC
>DATGAX010000347.1:0-4109 GCA_035312965.1 Acidimicrobiales bacterium | reverse complement strand
CATCCAGGGCGCCATCAACACCTATCCGGCCGGGACGGTCTTCTCCCAGAGCTTCGGCGTGACGGAGCAGACCTTCGGCGGCGCCGGTTCCACCCAGACGGCCAAGTTCGACCAGGTGTACCAGGCCGCGGCCGCCCGAGGTGACACCGTGCTGGCCTCTGCCGGCGACAACGGAGCGAGCAATACCTCCAAGCAGCACAAGGACACCACCAGCTACGGGTTCGCGACCACCGGTTGGCCGGCCACCAGCCCGTGGGTTACCGCGGTGGGGGGGACCCAGCTGCAACACGGTTGGACGTGGGCGCCCACCTCCGACCAGCCGTTCAACGCCGACGGCTCGCTCAACCCGGCCTATTTCAACTACACCGACGGCGGCAACTCCGAGGCGGTGTGGAACGAGTCCTGGCTGCCGGCGGCTACCGGCGGCGGACCCAGCACGCTCTACGGTCCCCAGCCGTGGCAGGCCCCGGTCCAGAGCGTGATCGGCACCAACGCCCGGGGGATCCCGGACCTGGCCTGGAACGCGGCCGTCAATGGCGGGGTGCTGGTGTGGATCACCGCCTTCCCCAACTACCAGCGGTCCGGCTGGCACGTCTACGGCGGCACCAGCGCCGCGTCACCCCAGATCGCCGGGGTGGTGGCTCTGGCCAACGAGCAGCTTGCCGCCAGCGGGAGCAAGCGCACGGTGGGCTACCTCAACCCGCTGCTCTACCAGATCGGTGCTACGCCCGGTTCGGCGTCGCCGACGTTCACCGGATCAGGGGACTTCCGCGACATCGTCCCG
This sequence comes from Acidimicrobiales bacterium, assembly GCA_035312965.1. Classification (GTDB taxonomy): domain Bacteria; phylum Actinomycetota; class Acidimicrobiia; order Acidimicrobiales; family Palsa-688; genus JAKCDU01. Next base: position 3,325 of record DATGAX010000347.1, on the reverse strand, counting down.
CAGACGTACGGGATCTACACCCTGGAGAACAACACTCTCAGCGCCAACCCGGACGGTTCCACCCCCTCCGGCGGGGTCACGGGAAGCCCCACCCTGTCCGGCTGGGACATGACCACCGGCTTCGGTACGCCACGGGCGTCGACGTTCGTCGCCGACCTGGTCGCCGCCGTCCTCAACGGATGACCTCGAGGCGCCGGCCCCGTCAGCCGATCGGGGCCGGCGCCTTGTAGCCCGAGGGATGCGTCAACCCGATCCGGCGGTGAGAGAAGCCCACAAGGCGGCCACCGGCCTCCGCCGGAGCCGGTCGGCCGTCGTGCAGGCGGCGATGTCGAAGGCCGGCAGCGGCGGATCGAAGCCGATCACCTCGAGGTCGCCGGCCGAGACGCTCTGCCGGGCGACCAGTTCGGGCACGACGCCCACGCCGCAACCGAGACCGACGAGGGACAGCACCGCCTCATGTCCGGCCGCTTCGGCCGCGATGGTCGGACGGACCCTGAGGCGCCGGAACCAACGATCGATCAGGGTCCGGGACAATCCTGAGGACGGCAACACCAGCGGTAGGTCCGGCCAACCGTCCGCCAGGCGGGGCGCCAGCCCCTCGGCGGTGCTGATGGGCGCCACGAACACCAACGACGTGGTGGCGATGACGTGGGCCAGCAGGTGACGCGGCACGCGTGCCGGTAACGGCGCCACTGTGACGTCGACCGACCCGGTCTCCAGGCGTTCGAGGGCCTCCGCGGCGTAGCCCGTCTCGAGGGCCAGGTCGATCCCCGGGTACGTGGAGCGGAAGCGCGCCAGCATCTGCGGGACGATCGTCTGGCTGGCGGTCACCGTGCAGAACAAGGCGACCGTGCCGGTGAGCTCCGGAGACTGCTCGAAGGAACCGTCCTCGTAGCGCGCCCAACCGGCCAGCACGTCGGTGACGAAGGCTCCGAACCTGACGCCCTCCGGGCTGAGAGACACCGACCGAGAATCCCGTTCGAAGAGCCGTACCCCCGCATCGGCCTCGAGGCGCGCAATGGCACGGCTCAGGCTCGACGGGCTCACGTGGCATTCGGCCGCGGTGCGCCCGAAGTGCCGGCTGCGCGACAGGTGATCGAACAGCCGCAGGTCGTCCAGCGCCCTCATGCCGGATATTGCATCATAACGTGCCGATCATGTCACTAGACGGGACAGTAGAAGGTGGTTTTGGATGGCCATATGGCACATTCCACCTTCCAATCCGACATCTTCCCTCTCCAGCAGGTCGAGCTGGCCGGAGAGACCGAAACGATCCTGGTCGGAGGGAGCCACCTCTATCCCCTGCTGCCCAGAGCCCTACAGGGCGTGGAGGAGATCGGCGTCCTCGGCTGGGGATCGCAGGCACCGGCCCAGGCCCTCAACCTGCGCGACTCCCTGGCCGGGACGGATATCCGGATATCGGTCGGCCTGCGGCCCGGCTCCCCCTCCCGGGGCGCCGCCCGGGCAGCCGGCTTCCGCGAGGAGACCGGGACGCTGGGGGACATCTTCGAGGTGACCGCCCGGGCCGACCTGGTCCTGCTCCTCGTGTCCGATGCGGCCCAGGCCGAGCTCTACCCGCAGATCTTCGACGCCCTGCAACCGGGCGCCACCTTGGGCCTGTCCCACGGGTTCCTCGCCGGACACCTGCGGGCCGTGGGCGACGACTTCCCTGACGACATCAACGTCATCGGGGTCTGCCCCAAGGGGATGGGTCCCTCGGTGCGGCGGCTGTACGAGCAGGGGGCCGGCCGGGACGGCTGCGGGATCAACACCAGCTTCGCCGTCGAGCAGGACATCGACGGTTGGGCCACCGATCTGGCCCTCGCCTGGGCCGTCGCCATCGGGGCCCCTTACACGTTCGGGACCACCCTCGGACTCGAGTACCGCTCGGACATATTCGGCGAGCGGGGCGTGCTCCTGGGAGCGGTGCACGGGCTGGTCGAGGCCCTGTACCGCCGGGCGACGGAAGCCGGATTCGACGAGGAGCAGGCCTTCTCGGTGTCGTCCGAGACCATCACCGGCGCCGTCGCCCGCATCATCTCGACCGAAGGCCTGATCGGCCTCTACCACAGGCTGGACGGACGCGACCGCGGGCATTTCGCACGGGCCTACGAGGCCTGCTACCAACCGGCGGCGGCGCTGCTCGAGGAGATCTACGACGAGGTCGATTCCGGCCGCGAGATCGCCGGCATCATCGCCGCCGGGCGCCGGCTCGAGCGCCACCCCATGGCCGAGATCGAAGCAGGGCCGATGTGGCGGGCCGGAGCGAGGGTTCGAGCCCGTCGTGCCGATTCAGGGCCGGCGCTGGATCCGTTCGCGGCCGGCGCGTTCGCCGCGGTGATGACGGCCCAGGTCGACATTCTCCGCGCCCACGGCCACCCGTGGTCGGAGGTGGCCAACGAATCGATCATCGAAGCGGTCGACTCCCTGTTGCCGTTCATGCACGCTCGGGGCGTCGCCTACATGGTCGACAACTGCTCGGTCACGGCCCGGCTCGGAGCCCGACGCTGGGGCCCGTGCTTCGAGGCCGCCTTCGCCCGGGTGGCCTTCCCGGCCGCCGAGGCACCACGGAGCGGCACCGGCGACGACCAGCACCTGCACCGGTTCCTCGAGCATCCGGTGCACACGGTGCTGGAAACCCTTTCGGACCTCCGCCCCGTCGTCGCCATATCGATCGATTGATCCGGGAAGAGACTCTCCTGATCCGGGAAGAGGCTCTCCTGATCCGGGAAGAGGAGCCTCCTTATCCGGGAAGAGGAGCCCTATCCCCCGCCCGGTGACAGCCGGCTCTTGGTCAGAACTGTCCGACGACGTCGATGATCAGGACCTGGGCCGCTCCCGCCGGTTGGGCCGCCGCGGTGGCGCTCGCCGGTTGGGCCGGCGTGGCCGGCAGCAGGACGACCACACGGGTGCCCACACTCTGACCATCGAGAGCGGCTGCGATGGAGAGGACGTTCTTGGCCGGAATCAACTGCGGCTGCTTGCCCCAGGTCGATCGGCTCTGGGTTCCGGTGGCGATATCGGTCTCCACGAACTGCAGGACCAGCGTCTTGTTCGAGTCGATCTTGGCTCCGGTCCCTCTGACCAACAGCTTCGAGGCCGGCGCGGTGGGGGCGGTTACTCCAGCCACGCTGGTGATCGTGGGCGGGCTGGCGGGCGGATTGGTGATCTTCGGCCAGCCGGTCGCAGGCAGTTGGCTGTCCACGACGCCCGGCGCCGAGGCGTTCGGCTTGTAGTCGCCCAACAGATCCACGACGAAGGCCAGAGTGTCGGTCCCGCTGATGCCGGCCTGCGAGTTGCCCGTCGCTCCATACCCGTCCGCCGG
>DATGAX010000346.1:0-3979 GCA_035312965.1 Acidimicrobiales bacterium | reverse complement strand
GCTGTGGCCGACCATCACGGCCCGCTCGAAGCCCAACCGGTCGAGCAGCCCGATGGCGGCCCGGGCGTTGCCGGCGAAGCCGGTGGCGGCGCCGCCGGTCCGGCCGTAGCCGGGGCGGTCCGGGACGATCAGCGTGTAGCGCCCGTCGAGGAGGGGGGTGACCCACTGCCAGTCGGCCGCCGTGCCCGGCTGGCCGTGCAGCAGCATGACGGCGGTCGGGCCGCCGGATCGGATGTCGGCGACGACCTCAGCCAATCCCCACCCAGCCGCCGATGGTCTGCAGGATGAGGGTCCCGGCCATGCCGGCCACGGCGGCCACCGACACCGTGGCCACGACCCGGAACACCGGGCCGTTGGCGGCCTCGCCGAGCAGGCGGCGCCGGTTGGCCAGCACCAGGATGAAGACGAGTATCACCGGGGTGATCAACCCGTTGAGGGTCTGGGTGTTGATCAGCAGGCTGACCAGGTTGCCGGGCAGGAGGGCGACCATGGCCCCGAGCACGATCTGGGCGCTGAACAGCGACAGGAAGAGGGGCGCCTCGGCGAACGAGCGCGACACCGAGCGCTCCACGCCGAGTGCCTCCGACACGGCGTACGCCGTGGACAGTGGCACGACGGCGCCGGCCAGCATCGACGCGCCCAGCAGCCCCAGCCCGAACAGGTCGACCGACGCGGTCCCGGCGACCGGCTCGAGGGCGCGGGCCGCATCGTGGGCCGATCCGAGGGGCAGGCCGAAGCGGCCCAGAGCGGCGCCCGTCGCCACGATGATGAAGCAGCTGATGACGTTGCCCATGATGGCCCCGCCGACGGTGTCCACCCGCTCGTAGCGGTATTCCTCGGGTCCGATGCCCTTGTCGGCCACGGCGGCGGCCACGTACAGCTGCATGTACGGCGTGATGGTCGTCCCGATCAGGGCCACGCCGAGCAGGATGAACGCCCTCGATCCCACGAAGTGGGGCACCGCGGCGTCCGCCGCGACCTGGCTCCACTTGGGGCGGGCCAGGATGGCGGCGACCGGGTAGGCCAGGAACACCAGCGACAGGACAAGGAAGAGCCGCTCGGCGTAACGGTAGGAGCCGAACATCACCAGGGCCCAGATGCCGACGGCCGCGATGGGCACCGAGATGTACTTGCTCACGCCGAGCAGCTCGAGGGCGGCGCCGATGCCGGCGAACTCCGACACCACCAGCCCGACGTTGGCCACCACGAGGAAGAACACGGCGAACGACGCCAGGCGGATGCTGAACTCCTCGCGGATCAGGGCGGCCAGGCCCTTCCCGGTGAAGGCGCCCAGCCGGGCGCACATCTCCTGGACCACGACCAGGGCCACGGTCACCAGCACCATGAAGAACAGCGTCCGGTAGCCGAACTGGGCCCCCGCCGACGCGTACGTGATGACACCGCCGGCGTCGTTGCCGGCGTTGGCCGCGATCAGCCCGGGCCCGGCGATGGCCAGGTAGGTGAGCCACCGCCGGCGCGACGGGTGGGCGGCGTCCTCCCCGGCGACGGGCGGGCGGACGAACGGGGCGGCCGCCTCGGCGGTCACGACAGGAACCTCGGGAAGTGGTGCCGCCCCCGCTCGGGCAGCAGGGCGTCGAGCAGGTCGTCGGCGAGGATGCGCCCGACGGGGCGGTTGTCCTCGTCCACCACGACCACCGACGTGTGGCGGGTGTCCACCAGGCGCTCGGCCACCTCGGTGATGCCGGCGTCGGCCGGCACCGACACGCACTCGCCCTCCGGCATCAGCTCGCCGAACGTACTGTCGTTGGTGGCAATGGCCAGCTCGTAGAGAGGGACGTCGCCCAGCAGCCGCCCGTCGGGATCCACCACGACGATGCCGTCCACGTCACCGGCATGCTCTTTTTCCTTACGGAGCTGGCGGCGGATGGACCGGACGGAGTCCTCCGGCGTGGCCGTGACCAGGCGGGTGGTCATGAACCCGCCGGCGCGGTCCTCCTCGTACTCCAGCAGGTCCGACAGCTCCTCGGCCTGATCCGGCTGCATGTGCTCGAGCAGCTCGGCCCGGGCCTCGTCCTCCAGGTCGCGCAGGGCGTCGACCGCCTCGTCGGGCTCCATGCGGGCCACCAGGGCGGCCGCCTCCTCCGGCGGGGTCTCCCGCAGCAGCGCCTCGAGCTCGTCGGGGTCCATCTCCTCGAGGGCGTCGGCCGCCTGCTCCGGCGCCAGGCTGGCCAGCAGCTCCTGGCGGGCGTCCCGCCCGAGGTCCTCGAGCAGGTCGGCCAGCTCGCCGGGCCGCAGCCGGCGCAGGTCCTCGTGGGACGCCCGCAGCGGCACATTGCGGACCTCGCTCCCGAAGGGCCGGATGGCGGCCCAGTCGATCACCCGTTCCGGTGTGGGCACCCCCCTCCACCGCTTGGGCCCCAGGCGGCGCAGGAGGGTCTGGGCGCTGACGTCCACGCCGACCAGGCGCAGGACGGGCGCACCCGGGCCCGGGGTGGGGGCCAGGTACAGGTCGGCGGGGCGCACGACCTGCTTGCCGTCGACGTCCACCAGTTGGTGGTCGAGCACGTCCCGGGCCAGCAGCACCTCGCCCTCCCGGCGCTCGAACTCGAGCAGGTCGAGGCGGGCCGACGCCAGGGTCACGCCGCTGCGGGTCACCGACGCCACCTGGTCCATGTTGGTGAACGAGCGGCGGCCGCCGATGCGCAGCACGAGGCCGGTCACGGCCGGGTAGGCCTCCTGCCCGTCCCAACGGGCGACCACGTCGGCGACGCGGCCGACCGGATCGCCGGCCTGGTTGACGGCCGGGCTGCCCACCAGACCGGCCAGCGAGATCAGGCTGTCGCGGACCGAGCGGACGGCCAGCAGCCTGGTCTGACGGTGCCGGCGGGCGGTGCGCAGGGGCCGGGCCGGGTTGGCGATGAAACGGGAGCGCGAAGGCATGGCAGGCACCTGGGCTCGGGGGCCTCGGCCGAGGATCGGGGCCCGGCCAACCTACCAGCCGGACCGGCGGGGGCCGGGCGGATAAGGGCGGTCAGGCCTGATTGACGAGGTGGTCGGCGGCCGTGGTGAGGTAGCCGAGCATCTGCATCTCGTCCAGGGGGGCCAGATGGGCGGCCCGGACGGCGTCGCTCATGTGGGCCACCCACGCGTCCCGCTCGGCCGGCCCGATGACGAACGGGGCGTGGCGCTGCCGGAGGCGGGGGTGGCCGCGCTGCTCCTGGTACTGGGCCGGCCCGCCCCAGTACTGGACGAGGAACAGCTCCAGATGGCGGCGGGCCGCTTCGAAGGCCTCGGGATCGCTCGGGTACAGCCGGGCCAGCACCGGATCGGCGGACACCGACTCGTAGAAGCGCTCGGTGAGGGCTTCGAAGAAAGGTCGGCCCCCGACCCGGTCGTACAGCGTGAGGCTACCGGTCATCGCACATCCGAGGTACTTACACTACGGGCCGATGGCCTGGTTGCGGTTCGTCACGGCGGGATTCGCGGGAGGGGCGCTGGCGGTGGCGGCGCTGGGCGGTTGCCGCTCGGGGACGGGCGCCCCGAGCACGACCGACCGGGCCTACCTGGCCGAAGTCCACGGCTCGGCCCCGAACATCAACGCCCTGCGCAGCGACACCCAGCTCATCCGCCTGGGCCACGCCGTGTGCGACGACTTCCGGGCCCACGCCTCCTACCAGGCGGTGGCCGACCGCCTGTCGACCGAGTCCGGAGCCGACCACCTCGACCCGAGCGATCTCGGCGTCGTCATCACCGCGGCGGCCGACAACTACTGCCCTCAGTACCGTTCACTGGTCTCCTGAGGCGCCACCGGCTCCAAGGTCCAAGGAGTGATAAAAGTGGCAATCCTGGTGCCAAAAGCGAGATGCGTGCCGGGCGGGAGGGTGCGGGGCTCGTAAGGGCGGAGTTGTTCCCAGTCGCCGGAACCGGGTTCGAACACGAACGTGCCGCCCTCCGATGCCCGGTCGGTGACGACCACCTCCCAGTCGTGGAGCCGTATCTCGGCGTGGCTCGTGGCCAC